>NZ_NHCK01000060.1:0-34587 GCF_002172815.1 Hyphomonas sp. TMED31
GAGCAGGCCAGCCGCATGACGGCCATGGACAACGCGACCAACAATGCCGGCGAAATGATTGACTCGCTGTCACTGCAATACAACCGCGCACGCCAGGCCCAGATCACCAAGGAGCTGATCGAGATCATCTCCGGTGCTGAGGCACTCTAAATGGCCAAGACTGAATCCATATACCCGCTCCAAAGGAGACGACCCGCATGAGCACTCCCGCAAACGCAAACGGCCGCGTGTCCCAGGTGATCGGTGCTGTTGTCGACGTCGAATTCGACGGCGACCTGCCCGCTATTCTGAACGCGCTTGAAACAGACAACAACGGCAACCGCCTTCTGCTTGAGGTCGCGCAGCACCTTGGCGAGAGCACGGTTCGTACGATCGCCATGGACTCTACCGAAGGTCTGGTGCGTGGTCAGTCGGTCGCTGATACGGGCGCTCCGATTACGGTTCCGGTTGGTCCGGCAACGCTTGGCCGCATCATGAACGTCATCGGTGAGCCGATTGACGAGCGCGGCCCGGTCGATACCGAAATGCGTCGGCCAATTCACGCCGAAGCCCCTGAATTTGTCGATCAGTCGACCGAATCCGAAGTGCTCGTGACCGGCATCAAGGTTGTCGACCTGCTTTGCCCATACGTGAAAGGCGGCAAGATCGGCCTGTTCGGCGGTGCTGGTGTTGGCAAGACCGTTCTGATCATGGAACTGATCAACAACATCGCGAAGCTGTTCGGTGGTTATTCTGTGTTCGCCGGCGTGGGTGAGCGTACCCGCGAAGGGAACGATCTCTATCACGAGATGATCGAATCCAAGGTTATCGACCTGGAAGGCGAGAGCCGCATTGCCTTGGTCTACGGCCAGATGAACGAGCCTCCGGGCGCACGTGCACGTGTTGCTCTGACCGGTCTGGCCCAGGCTGAGTACTTCCGTGATGAAGAAGGCAAAGACGTTCTGTTCTTCGTCGACAACATCTTCCGCTTCACGCAGGCAGGTGCTGAGGTGTCCGCACTTCTCGGTCGTATTCCTTCAGCTGTGGGTTATCAGCCGACACTGGCAACCGACATGGGTGGCCTGCAGGAGCGTATTACGTCCACAACCAAGGGATCGATCACATCGGTTCAGGCTGTCTACGTTCCAGCTGACGACCTTACCGACCCGGCTCCGGCAACCTCGTTTGCCCACCTTGACGCAACGACGGTTCTAAACCGTTCAATCGCTGAGAAAGGCATCTATCCTGCTGTGGACCCGCTGGACTCTACCAGCCGTATTCTCGACCCGATGATTGTCGGTGATGATCACTACAACGTGGCTCGTGGTGTTCAGGAAATCCTGCAGCGCTACAAGGAACTTCAGGACATCATCGCCATCCTCGGCATGGACGAACTTTCGGAAGAAGACAAACTGGCCGTGGCACGCGCCCGTAAGGTTGAGCGCTTCCTGTCCCAGCCGTTCGACGTTGCTGAGGTCTTCACCGGTTCGCCAGGCGTTCAGGTCAAGCTCGAAGACACGATCAAGGGCTTCCAGGGCCTGATCGCGGGTGAGTACGACCATCTTCCAGAGCAGGCCTTCTACATGGTCGGCAACATGGAAGAGGCGAAAGCCAAAGCCGAGAAAATGCTGGCTGACGCCTAAGCGATTACGGACAAGGAAGTATGGCCAACAAACTCCACTTCTCACTCGTCTCGCCTGCCAGAGAGCTTTTCTCTGGCGAGGTGGACCATGTGATCGCCCCCGGCTCGGAAGGTGAGTTCGGCGTGCTGGCAAACCATGCTCCGTTCATGACGACACTGAAGAACGGTGTTGTTCGTGTTCTGGAAGGCAACGGCGTCAAGATGCGCATTTTTGTGCGTGGCGGCTTTGCGGACGTCACGCCTGAAGGCCTGACCATTCTTGCCGAGGAAGCTCGCATGCTGGACAAGCTCAAGGTTGAGGATGTCCAGAAAGAGCTCGAAGAGACCCATCTGAAGATACAGTCGCTCGACAAGGAAGACAGCACCCGGCTGACCCTGCAGGAGCACTATGACTACCTGGAAAGCCTCAAGGCTGCGATGGTCAACTAAGGCGCTCGCCTCTCTATCTCATNAAAAAACGCCGCTCCTTTTGGAGCGGCGTTTTTTTATCAGGAGCATCTGGCGAATATTAACTTCCCGCAGGACGCTCTTCTGGAAGGCGGGCGGCTGCGTCCTTCAGGAAGCGGGCCAGCTTTTCAGCGGTCTCAGCGCCCTGAACCGCAACGCGGCGATTGGCGATATAGGTTGGAACACCGCTGATACCCATTTGCTAGAAAAGAGCTTCTTCCTGCCGGACATTGTCTACGTCGGCGTCGGTCGGAAGAAGCTCGGCAACAATGCTCGAATCCAGATCGATCTCCCGGGCGATGTCGACCAGCACATCAGTTTCACCGATGTCGCGGCCGTCGGAGAAATAGGCCTTGAACAGGGCTTCCTTTGCGAGGGCACCTTTCTGCTGGCCTTGAGCCCAGCGAACCAGCCGGTGTGCGTTGAAGCTGTTCGGGCGGCGGGTGATCTTGTCGAAATTGTACGGGATGCCCTCCGCGTGGCCATAATCGATCAGCGCCTGACGCATGGTATTGGCGCGATCCTTGCCCGCATCAGAGCCGAACTTCTCTTTCATGTGCGCCTTGTAGTCGACGCCAGCAGCCGGGATCGTCGGGTCCAGCTCGAACGGGCGGAATATCAACTCCACATCCAGTTCCGGGACCAGTTTGATTGCTTCATCCATCCTGCGTTTGCCGAGCCAACACCACGGGCAAACCAGGTCCGATACCATTTCGATTACGAGTGTCATGCCCTTTACCTAGGTGCGGTTGCGTCGGGACGCAAATAAACCGTCAGTGAGATTGGGTGAGGTCTGCGCCAATCCTGCGAACTTCCCTGACCAACACGTCCAGGTCCGATTGTGCCGTTCGGTGATTTGTAATGTTCACGCGAATGGCTGTCTTGCCGTCAATCCGTGTGGTGGATGGTGCCGCGATGCCGGACATTTGAAGCTGAATAACGATGTCTTCGTTGAGGGAGTTCAGGTCCACGTCACTCGCTGACGCCGGAACGTAGCGGAAGCAGCAGATCTGCATGGAGACTGGTAGAAGCAGCTCCAGATCGCTTGCCGCTTCAACGAGCTCCCCAAGGTACGCAGCTTGTTCGCAGTTGCGCGAGATCATCCGGCCCAGTTTCTCTTCACCATGCTCCGCGATCTGGGCCCAGACTTTCAAGGCACGAAAGCCGCGTGATAGCTCGGGCCCCAGTTCGACCGGCCAGGTTCCACCAGCGGCGAGTCCATGCTCCGCGGATTTGAGGTAATCTGGCCTGTCGGAAAAGGATTTCAGGTGTGTGTCCCCTGAGCGGATCAGGATGCAGCCAGCATCGTAATTGACATGAAGCCATTTATGGAAGTCGAAGGCGATAGAGTCTGCGCGTTCCAGACCGGCGAGGCGGTGTCGCAATCTGTCGCTCAGCATTCCAAGTGCACCAAAGGCACCATCAACGTGGAACCAGAGCTGCTCTGTCTCAGATATGTCTGACAGAGCCATGAGGTCGTCAATCGTGCCAGCATTTACAGATCCACACGTCCCGGCGATCAGAAACGGTTCAAATCCGCCCTCGCGGTCATTATGGATTTGCTTCTTCAGCAGTTCGATATCGATTTGGTGGTCAGGCGTTACGGGGATCCGCCGCAGGGCGCCTGTGCCGAGGCCGACCATATCGAATGCGCGGGCAATGCAGGCATGCGCCTCAGTCGAGGTATATCCTACGAGTTTATGACCTCCGAGGCCTTCTTGGCGACTTTTGAAGTCAAGGCGGGCATCGCGGGCTGCCTTGATCGCGACGATCGTTGCCATGGACGTGCCGGACATGACTAGTCCGCTTGCCTCATCAGGAAATGAGAACAGCCTCTTGCACCATTCGATCACCAGCCGCTCTACTTCGATCGCGGCATGGTTTCGTCCACCGGTATTGGCATTCATTGTCGCTGCGGCGATTTCTGCCACGAGGTTTGACGGTGTGCCTGACCCGTGAACCCAGCCGAAGAAGCGGGGGTGTGTGTTTCCCACACCGTAAGGCAATAGCTTTTGGAGCGTTGTATCGACTTGTTCGGAAGACTGGCCTGTCTGGGACAGATCAAAAAGGGATTTGATCTCGTCTGGAAATGGCGTCCAGACCCGTCCTTCATGCGACCGCTCCATCTGGTCGACCGCAATGTCTATCATGCGATGCAGACGCATGCGGAAATCTTCCCAATCCTCTGGATCGAGGCTTTCTGTATCGGGCACGTTCGGTATGTCGGGATTGGCCATGTTTTACCGATCCAGCCTTTTTTGTGTGGAGACAACGGATTCGGGCGTGGGCGAGCGCATGGGTCGCACCCTGCCTGCGTCATGAACATTCCTGCGATGAGGTTGTTCCAATTCAGCGAATGGCAGGGTGGGCATCGGTGTCGGGGCCGATCACACCCTCATGCCTCAAGGTTCGCAAGGCCTCGCTGGCAAACCATGTCTCGCCGGGGTCGGCCGGGGAGGGACGAGCGCGTTTCACCTCAAGCCCGAAAGGCAAGCTCATGGTGGAAGGAGGGCCTTCCGGTACGATTTCATGATCGGCAAAGAGAGATGTTTGCTTCGGTTCCGGAGCCATGGCGGACAGCGCAAATCCAAATGCAACGACGGCGCCTGCCCACACATTCGATTTGAAGACTGGCAGCGCATCGCGTTCGCGGCTCGATTTGAGGCGCGCGGATTGCCAAGCGCCATGACCCAGGAAGATCAAGGCCGTTACCGCCCCGATGCGCCCGGCTTCGTTGAGCGCGGCAGCCAGAGCGATCAGCGCCGCAGCTCCCAGATGAAAACAGAAGCTGATCAGCACGGCGCGTTGACCGAACAAGCGTGCCGTGGACCGCACCCCTATCAATGCGTCGTCCTCACGATCCTGAAGGGCGTAAATCGTGTCATAGGCGATTGTCCACAGGATCAGGCCCGCATACAGGATCAGGACGGGAAGGCTGATTGTGGAAGCGACGGCGGCGCCAACCAGCGCGCCCCAATTGAACGTCATGCCAAGCCAGGCTTGAGGCCACCACGTCACGCGCTTCATGAAAGGATAGGCGCCCACGAGCGGGATCGACAATAGCGCAACCAGCTTCGCGTCCAGCGGCAGGAAGAGCCAAACTAGCAGGCCGATCAGCAACTGCGCCGCCAGAAATATGTAAGCCTGCTTCAGTGTGACGGCGCCGGACGGCAGCGGCCTTAATGCCGTGCGACTGACGCTTGCGTCGATATCGCGGTCCGTAATGTCGTTCCAGGTGCATCCAGCTCCGCGCATGGCTACCGCGCCGAGCAGGAAAAGTGCGGCCCAAACCAGATCGAACACGTAGACGCCGGTGATCAGCCTCTGAAAAGACAGACCGATGAGGCAGGGTATGTAGAGCAGCCAGATACCAACGGGCCGATCCCAGCGGGCGAGCATGGCATAGGGGCGCCATGCCTCAGGCAGGCTTGCCAGCCAGCCGGGCAGGGCGCTGTCAGCCGGTATCTTGCGCGCGTCGTTCATCGCCGGGGCTTATACCGAATTTCTGCGTTTCCAACAGCCGCGCACACCTATTGGGTGAACTCTGTCGGTAAACGCAGCGTGTGCGGATGCCAGAAAACGCTAGGCGAAATATACGGTTTTACGGTTAACGAAGGCCTTGATCCCATCGGCTGCCAGCTCGCGACCATACCCGGACTGCTTGATTCCGCCGAACGGCAGGCGCGGATCAGACGCAACCATGGCATTCACGAAGGTTGCTCCGGCTTCTAGCTCGTTGATGGCCTGGTCCATTTCTGACTGGTCTTGAGTGAAGATCACAGAACCGAGGCCGAAGACCGAATCATTTGCGCGGGCAATCGCTTCGTCGAGGCTTTCGATTTTCCACAGGTTTGCCACCGGTCCGAACATTTCCTCGTCTGCCGAAGGGCTTCCTTTTGGCGCACCACTGACGATGCAGGGATCAAACCAGTTACCCTCGTCCGGCAGCGTATTACCCGGTTTGAAGACCGACGCGCCAGCAGCAACCGATTTCTCGACTTGCTCCACGAGTTCGTCGCGAATGGATGCGGTTGCGATCGGTCCGATATTGGTGGTCTCGTCCATAGGGTCGCCAACCTTCAGCGATTTGAAGCGGGCCTCGAAGCCAGCCTTGAATGCGTCGTAGACGTCTGCGTGAACAAAGAATCGTTTGGCAGCGATACAGGACTGACCATTATTCTGGGTGCGAGCTGTCAGTGCGGTGTCTAGGGCTTTCTCAAGATCGGCGGATGGCATCACGATAAAGGCGTCGGATCCGCCGAGTTCCAGAAGGGATGGCTTGATCTGGGAGCCAGCCGTGGCAGCAACAGCGCCGCCAGCCGGCCCAGAACCAGTCAGTGAAACGGCTCTGACGCGCTCATCCTTGATAACGCTCTCGACGTGTTTTGAACCAATCAGCAGAGTCTTGAACGCACCTTCCGGGAAGCCCGCTTCAGTGAAGACTTCTTCGATATTCAGCGCGGACCGGAACACATTCGAGGCGTGCTTCAACAGGCCCGTATTCCCAGCCATCAGGATTGGCGCTGCAAAGCGAAAAACCTGCCAGAAGGGATAATTCCAAGGCATGACGGCAAGCAGCACGCCCAGTGGGAGATGGCGAACATAGGCCTTGCTGCCATTGCTCTCCATGATCTCGTCGGCAAGGTAGCCTTCGGCCTGTTCGGCATAATGGCGGCAGACCCACGCGCATTTATTGACTTCAGCTTTTGCCTGGGTGAGCGGCTTGCCCATTTCAGCGGTCATGTCCGCAGCATAACTATCAGCATTGGCTTCGAGCACATCCGCCGCCTTCATCAGGAGTTTTGCGCGATGCTCGAAGCTGGTCTTGCGCCAGTCGGTAAAGCAGGCTTCCGACTGGTTGATGATCGCTGTCACTTCTGCGGGGGTGTGGGGTGTAAATTCCTCAATGACTGTGCCATTCGCCGGATTTACGGATTTGATTGTTTGGTCAGTCATGTTCACCTCTTGCTGATTTCACTTTTGCTGAAAGGTATATCACCCGAATGAGTTCCATCCCGCGACTGTTCGTACCGTCAGCTTTGTCCATGTCTGTACCTGTTCGATTGGACGTTGAGGCCTCAAGATATATCATTAGAGTTATGCGTTTATCGATAGGTGATCGCGTGCGTGTCTTTAATGGGACCGACGGGGAGTGGGTGTGCGAGCTTGCGGAGCCTGACGGCAAGACTGCGATCATTGTGCCGACCGAGCAAATCCGCGCCCAGCAAACAACCGATTGTCCCGAACTCACTTTGATGTTTGCGCCCGTGAAGAAGTCGGAAACGGACTTTATTGTTGAAAAGGCGACAGAGTTGGGGGTTCGACGAATTCGGCCCGTCATAACGCAGTTTACTCAAACCCGAACAGTGCGACTGGACCGGTTCAACAAGATTGCGCTGGAAGCGGCGGAACAGACTGAGCGGCTTGATCTGCCTGAGATTTCGGATCTGGTCTCTCTCGATGCCGCATTGTCCGCCCTGCCTGATGAGACCGTCTTGATCTTCTGTGATGAAGCCGGTGAGGACGATTCAAAGCCTTGGGGCGGAGAACAGGGTCGGGCTCGCGCCGCGCTCGCAGCACTTGGCGATCTCAAGGCTCGTGACGCGGCCATTCTCATCGGCCCGGAAGGCGGCTTCAGTCCGGATGAACGACAATTCCTTCGTTCTCGCGCAGGTACAGTGCCGATCAGTCTGGGACCGCGAATCTTGCGAGCTGAAACGGCCGTCGTTGCCGCACTGAGCCTNTGGCAAGCGGTGTGTGGGGACTGGATCTAGAAAGGCCAGCGTTTCAGNGGCTGAGGGACAGGCCCTTCCCACCGGCGCTGCCAGGCCAGCGATACGCCAATCCGGTGCTCCAGCTTTCCGTCCCAGTGAACTTTCAGGCCNACGGATTTGAGCGTGTCCACAATCTCCTGACCAACTTCAAGGATCACNCCATCGGCGGTGTTGCGNGACGCGCCATAGCTCAAATAGAGATGACCGGTTTCGATAGCGCTTTCGGTGTCTTGCTGGTGAAAGAACACATAGCCCCGTGCCGGNCGGCCATACGCTTCGAANTCTTCGATCTCGATCCCGATTTCGGTTGCGCCNCATGAGCCGCAACACGTGAAGTTCTGGCGNGCGACAATGTCCTTGTCTTCCAGCATGTCGAAAGCCAGTTCGAGCCTGTCGAAGTCCGTGAGGACTGACCACTCAGCCTGTTCGCTGCGAAGGGCCTCGATTTCCTGAATCACCGCAGACCGGATTTCGGACTGGCGATCACGCTCTGAAATTCTCGAGTCGAATTCTTCTGTCAGGTCGAGCAGGATATCTTCAATTTCGTCGATCGGCTCATAGCCTCCACGCACATGAATTCGCGCCCAGACTTTGAGGTCGTCGCGCTCTGCTGTCGTAAATCGCGTCATTGCTTTCACCTGCAGTAATAAACGAACTTGTGAGAATAACCCGGTTGGCGCTTCAGAGAAACATCCCTATGTGCACACAGATCAAGAGATTGAGGGGAGNCCTCCAAAGTGACCACGCCGACGTCGGATATCGACGAAAACTCCCGCCGTATCTCGGATAAGTCAGAGCTGATCGAATATTTCGAGGCTGGCAACAAGCCTCNTTCGGAATGGCGTGTCGGGACTGAACACGAAAAATTCGGCTTCATTCGCGATGGATTGCGCCCGCTGCCTTATGAGGGNGAAGCGTCGGTGCTGTCGATTTTGGAAGGCTTGCGCGACAAATTCAGTTGGGAGCCAATTTCCGAAAGTGGAAAGCTGATCGGCCTGAAAAAGGATGGTGCCAGCGTCTCATTAGAGCCGGGNGGNCAGTTTGAACTGTCCGGCGCGCCGCTTCGCACGATGCANGAAACNTGCAATGAAGTNGGCAGCCATNTGCGCGAAGTGCAGGAAATTGCCGATCCGCTGGGGGTGGCCTTCATGGGACTGGGTGCCAGCCCGATCTGGAGCATGGCGGAGACGCCGATCATGCCCAAGGGTCGCTACAAGATCATGATGGAGTATATGGACAAGGTNGGGCGNCTGGGCCGNCAGATGATGTTCAGAACCTGTACTGTCCAATCCAATCTCGATTTCGAATCCGAAGCCGACATGGTGAAGAAGTTCCGCGTGTCGCTGGCGCTGCAGCCGCTGGGCACGGCGCTGTTTGCCAATTCGCCCTTTATTGACGGGCGTCCGAATGGGTTCCTCTCTTATCGCTCGCAGATCTGGACCGATACGGACCCTGACCGGACGGGCATGTTGCCCTTCGTGTTCGAGGANGGCTTTGGTTTTGAGCGNTATGTCGATTACGCGCTGGACGTGCCGATGTATTTCGTGCGTCGCGGCGGGAAATATCTCGACGCCAGCGGCCTGTCGTTCCGTGACTTCCTTGACGGCAAACTGCCAATTTTGCCGGGCGAGAAACCGGCCATGGATGATTTCGCCGACCACCTGTCGACGATTTTTCCGGAAGTCCGACTGAAGCAATTTCTGGAAATGCGTGGCTCCGATGGCGGGCCGTGGAGCCATTTGTGTGCATTCTCCGCCTTCTGGACCGGGCTGCTGTATTGTTCAGACAGTCTCGAAGCGTGCTGGGATCTGGTGAAGGATTGGNCAGCGGCAGAGCGTGAAGGGATGCGCCAAGGCGTCCGTACGCTGGGCCTCAAAACACCTGTGCCGGGTGGCCGGTCCATGCAGGATCTTGCCGTCGACGTATTGGATATTGCGCGCGCGGGCCTGAAGCGCCGGGCGAACCTGTCAGTATCTGGTGATGACGAAACGGGCTATTTGTCTGAACTTGACCAAATCGCACGATCCGGGTTCACCCCGGCCGAGCGGCTTCTTGAGAAGTATCATGGTGAGTGGCAGCGCGATCTAAGTCACATTTTTGCTGATCAGGCCTATTAGGGGCAAGAAACGCCCTTTGTCCGGCGTTGGATTTGGCACAAGCTGCCTTGAGACAATTGCGTTTGCGTGATCAAAGTACCGGTTCGTAAGAATTTCCGGGGAGTTGAACGCGTGACGGACATCACTGCGACGGGTGAAGCGGGCAAGCCTCGCGATACCTCATTTTTTGGTCATCCAAAGGGANTGGCCATCCTGTTNTTTACNGAGATGTGGGAGCGCTTTTCCTATTACGGGATGCGCGGCCTGCTGGTGCTTTATCTGACCCAGCATTTCCTGTTCTCTGACGAGAAATCATCCATCATGTACGGCGCCTANACGGCGCTTGTTTACGTCATGACCATTATCGGNGGCACGCTGGCCGACCGGTATCTGGGCCAGCGCAANGCCGTCACTTTCGGGGCGATCCTGCTCTGCCTCGGCCATTTCGGTATGGCCTTTGAGGGCTCCGGCTCGAAAGAATATGTCGTCTCAAATGGGACCGAGATCGAAATCCTNCATGAAGGTCGCGGTGACAATCGCCAGCTCTTCGTCGACCTGGACGGCGAAACCCGTCGCGTCGTGTTCGAGCAAGGCTCAGGTGATCTCCAGATCCTCGAGAGCGCGGACGATGCAGANGAGCCAACTGCGCCCGTCTATCAGGAGTTCGCCAANGGTGANTACACCACCCGCGTGGAACAGCAGGAGCTCTATACCAACATCCTGTTCCTCTCGCTCGCCTTCATCATTGCTGGTGTTGGTTATCTGAAGGCCAACATCTCGACCATTGTCGGCGCGATCTATGAGTTTGACGACCCTCGCCGGGATTCAGGCTTCAGCNTGTTCTATATGGGCATCAATCTTGGCTCGCTCTTGTCCTCGCTGACCTGCGGTATCATCGGTATCGTATGGGGTTGGAAATACGGGTTTGGCCTGGCAGGCATCGGCATGTTTGCGGGCCTTGCGGTGTTCCTGTGGGGACAGAAATTCCTGGAAGGAAAGGCTGAGCCGCCAAATCCNGAAACGCTGAAGAAANCCTTCCTCGGCCCAATCAATGTNGAAATGGCCTGCTATCTGGCTGGCGCGCTTGTCATCGCTGTGGCCATGTTGCTNGTGATGAACGCGGAAGTCATTCCAGACTGGTTCGTCGGGTCCCTCGGCATCGCCATCTTTATCGGCCTTGTCGGATATGCCTTTGTCAAACTTCAGGGAACAGAGCGCAATCGGATGTTCGCNGCGATCTATTTCGTGCTCGCGCAAATCCCGTTCTGGGCGCTGTTCGAACAGGCTGGCTCGTCGCTGACCCTGTTCACAGACCGTCTGGTCGACAAGGAAATGTTCGGTATGAACGTGCCGACGCCGGTCTTCCAGTTCCTGAATGCGGGCTACATTGTCATATTCGCCCCGATCTTTGCCTGGATGTGGATTGCCCTGTCCAAGCGGAAAATGGAACCATCGACGCCTGTGAAGTTCGCCATCGGCGTCTTCCTGGCAGGGCTTGGCTTCCTATCGCTTGTGGGGGGCATTGGCATGTCCGGCGCGGGCATGACAGCGGTTGGCTTCATCTTCCTGATCTACTGGGTGCACACGATGGGCGAACTGATGGTTTCGCCAGTCGGCCTGTCGGCGGTGACCAAGCTTGCCCCGGCCCGCGTGGTTGGNATGACAATGGGCGCNTGGTTCCTCTATTCCGGACTGTCCAACTATCTGGCAGGCGTGATCGCGCGCACAACCGGTGCGGAAACAATCGGTGGTCAGATCACGGACGTTGCAGCTGCGAAAGCCACCTATGTCAGCGTGTATTCAAATGTTGGCTACGTCGCCATGGGTATCGGCGTCCTNATGCTGATCATCTCACCAATCATNAAGCACTGGATGAAGGGAAGCGATGAGCTGCCGCCGGAATCCTCGATGGTGTCAGACGAGATGTTCTGATCTCNGATCAAATCGAAACTAAGAAAGGCGGCTCCTGGGGGCCGCCTTTTTCGAGTCTGGATGTGTGCGCTCAATAGTCCGGTGGCAGAAACTGGTCGGTTGGCAAACCGCGCTTTATCCAGCCGTCGCCAACGCCTTCCAAACCAACCATGCCCTCAGCGATCTCATAAATTTCGGCGAAGCCTGCAGCCTCGAGGCGCGCTGCTGCTTCGGTGGAGCGATTCCCCGCACGGCAGATCACTGCGATTGGATATTCAAGATCGCCCAAGACCGCGCCGCGGGCCTGAGCAAGAAAATCAACGTCCTGCAAATTCGCTCCGACACTGTCACGCGGCATTCCGGTCATGGCCCATTCGGAGGGGGTACGCACATCCAGCAGGATCAATTCGCCGCGTTGGACCAGTGTGTGCGCAGAGTCGGCAGACAAGGTCTGGATGTCCGCTGATGCAGGTAAGACAGCGCTGACGACAATCGCCGTTGCAGCGATGAGGGGCGATAGAAAACGGACCATGAGAACACTCAACTTGAATAAAGCCGCAACGAGTCGATGACCAATTGCGGCAACAAAGTGTCAAAGTGAGTGGTCCGCCGCAACCCTGGTTCCCCAAGGTGACAGCAAATTTAGCCAGCGCCGCCTACAGTCAGCGCACCAACTTTGAGAGTTGGCTGGCCAACGCCCACCGGCACAGATTGACCGGCCTTGCCGCACACACCTACACCGTCATCCATCGCGAAGTCGTTTCCGATCATGGTCACATCCTGCAGCACGGTAGGGCCGTGGCCGATCAGGGTGGCGTTCTTNACGGGAGCAACGACTTTGCCGTTTTCCACCAGATAGGCCTCGGTGCACTGGAACACGAAATTGCCAGACGTGATGTCGACCTGGCCGCCACCGAAATCAACGGCCCACAGGCCACGCTTGATCGATCCAACGATTTCGTCGGGATCCTTGTCGCCGCCCAGCATGACCGTGTTGGTCATCCGGGGCATTGTGGCCGCTTCATAGCTTTCCCGGCGGCCATTGCCGGTCGGGGCCTGGCCCATCAAGCGTGCGTTCATGCGGTCCTGCATGTAGCCTTTCANAATGCCGTCTTCGATCAGCACGGTNCGCTGCGTCGGCGTGCCTTCGTCGTCGAAGGAGAGCGAGCCGCGGCGACGCTCGATGCTGCCATCGTCTATGACGGTCACGCCTTTCGCGGCGACCTGTTCTCCGATTCGGCCAGCATAAACACTTGTGCCCTTGCGGTTGAAGTCGCCTTCAAGTCCATGCCCGACCGCCTCGTGCAGTAGAACGGCAGGCCAGCCCGGCCCGAGGACGACTTCCATCTGGCCGGCTGGGGTGGGGATGGACTGAAGATTTACCGAAGCCTTCTTCACGGCGCGCTTCACCATCGCTTGCCAGCGATCCGGTTGGATCCAGTCTTCATAGGCAGCGCGCCCGCCTGCGCCAGCACCAGCCGATTCGCGCCGACCATTCTCTTCGAGCGTGACGGAAACGTTCAAGCGTACAAGAGGACGAACCTCCGAAAAGACCGCGCCGTCCGGCCGGACGATATCCACTTCCTTGTGGCTGCCAGCCAGCGATACGGAAACCTGCACCACGCGGGGGTCGAAGGCGCGCGCCCAGGCGTCGATCTCGGCCAGCAGCCCGGTTTTCATGGTGAAATCGGGCGCAGACGTAGGATCAATTGGCTCATACAGGCGACGATTGGTTGGGGTCGGCCCCGTTGCGAGATGGCCTGAATAGCCGCGCTTTGCTTGAGCAGCTGTTTCCGCCGCTCTCTGAATGGCTTCAAGCGAAAGTTCGGATGCATAGCCGGAGCCAGTTGTTTCACCGGCGACAACCCGCAGGCCAAATCCCTGATCGGTGTCGAATGCTGCCGATTTCAAACGTCCATCGTCAAACACAAAGCTCTCCGAGCGCGAGCGTTCTACGAAGAGGTCGCCGTCATCCGCGCCCTTGGCGGCGTTGGACAGGATTTCGGATGCTTTGGTCAGGTCGAAGGGAAGGGAGGTCTGTGTCATCCAGAATAGATGCGCGACACCCTGCCGACCCGCAAGGGCGCAGGCGCAGAAATCAGTTGGTTGTGACTTCGAACCGCGAAAGCTGCCATTGCGCCAGCTCCCAATCCGGCTTCAGTTCCAACGCGGTCTTGAAGTCGAAATAAGCGCCTTCGATATCCGCCAGCTTTTCCTTTGCCAGCGCGCGATTGTAATAGGCGGCATACAAGTCACTTGAATCGAGTGCGATGGCCTTGTCCAGCGAAGCAAGCGCGCTTGAATAGTCTTCAAGGAAGATAAATGCTGCGCCTTCATTCAGGTAGGTTTCTCCTGTTTCGGGGCGTATCTTCTTGGCTTTCTCGTAGTCGGACAGGGCTTTCTGATAGAGGCCCGCCCGCATGTGCAGTACGCCGCGATTCGTATAGGTTGCGGCGCGATTGCTGGGGTTCATGGCCTCGTGTTCAATGGCGCGTGTGCAGGTTTCTGCACCTTCCCGCGGTGAAACCGTCTCGAATTTTGCGGCTTCATAACAATCCTTGGCAATTCCGCCGCCCAGAACAACGACCTGAGCAAGGGCAGGGCTGGCTCCGAATCCAAGAAGGAGGGCTGCAGCACATATGGCGTTTCTCATCTGGTCGACCTTTCTCTTCAATGTCCGGGCGTGTGGCCAAAAGTACCACAGATGCCGTCTGGCGGCGACAACCTGCGACAATATTGAGCGCGTAAAGTGGTAGGTTGCGGCTAGTACGTATTGTAGATAGAGGAGCAGAGATTCCAATGAGACGAGGATAACTTCGTGCGACACCTTATTGCCGCCATGTGCGCCGCCATTATGGCCGGACCAGCACTGGCTTTCGAACCGACCGACGGTGCGCTGGGCTTCCAGCCGGCCGCGACCCGCATTGCGGAGCGCATTCACACCTTCCATGACTTCGTGCTCGTGATCATTGTGTTGATCACGCTGCTCGTCCTCGGACTGCTGCTGTGGATCATTGTTCGCCACAATCGCAAGGCCAATCCGGTGCCCAAGAAGTTCAGCCACAACACGCTGATCGAAGTTATCTGGACCGTCGTTCCGGCGCTGATCCTGGTGGCAATTGCCAGCCAGTCCTTCCCGAACCTCTACTATCAGGACGTTGTTCCAAACCTGCAGCAAATCACTGACAAGTCTGAGAAGCTCTTGGCGGATGGAAAAGACAGTCAGCATGAGCGCTTCACGAAGGATTACTTCCCGGAAGCTGCTGAAAAGGGGTTCGTGAACGTCAAGGCGCAGGGCAACCAGTGGAACTGGACCTACACCTATCCGGATCTGGTGGATGATTCAGGTTACCCCCTCGAATTCGTCTCGAACCCGGTCCACGTCGGTGTTTCGACGGATGGCGCCAATTATGCGGATGCAACCGGTCGTTCTGATTATGCGTCCAAGCCGCGTAACCTCGCCGTCGACTATCCCATGGTTGTCCCTCAAAACCGTTACATCCGTTACTACACGGCAGCCGCTGACGTGATCCATTCCTGGACCGTTCCAGCTTTCGGCGTCAAAACCGATGCTGTGCCGGGACGCCTGAATGAAGGTTGGTTCCTGGTGGAGCAGCCGGGCATTTATTACGGCCAGTGTTCTGAGCTGTGTGGCGTCAACCACGCCTACATGCCGATCGAGGTTCGCGTGGTCAGCCAGGAACAGTTTGACGCATGGGCTGAGCAAATGCTCGCCGGAGACTACGAGGCGGCCTATGCTTCTGTAGATGTGTTTGCATCCAACGAGCAGGCGACCCAGTTCGCCGCCCAGCAATAGACAAGAGAGAGTGAATCGCCATGCCAATGGATGAAGTCGCCATCGACCATCATGACGCGCACGATCACAAGCCGGGCTTTTTCACGCGCTG
The DNA here is from genome assembly GCF_002172815.1 of Hyphomonas sp. TMED31. Lineage (NCBI taxonomy): Bacteria > Pseudomonadati > Pseudomonadota > Alphaproteobacteria > Hyphomonadales > Hyphomonadaceae > Hyphomonas > Hyphomonas sp. TMED31. The sequence goes on from NZ_NHCK01000060.1 coordinate 15,758, forward strand.
GCTGTTTTCGACGAACCACAAAGACATCGGTACGCTGTACCTGATCTTCGCCCTGATTGCCGGTATTATCGGGTACACGCTTTCCGGCTTGATCCGCTGGGAGCTCGCTGAGCCGGGCGTAAGCGTCCTGACGCAATTTGTCGCCGGTGAAGGCGATGTTGCAATCCAGAACGCCAAGCATTTCTACAATACCGTGATTACCTATCACGGCCTGATCATGATCTTCTTCATGGTCATGCCAGCGCTGATTGGCGGTTTCGGTAACTGGTTTGTGCCGCTCATGATCGGCGCGCCGGACATGGCCTTCCCGCGCATGAACAATATTTCGCTCTGGCTCACCGTCGCAGCGTTTGTTCTGGCTTGTATTTCCATGGTTGTGCCAGGCGGGCCGGGTAATGGCTTCGGCGGTGGTTGGGTTCTCTACCCGCCGCTTTCTTCGACAACCGGGCACGCTGGCCCCGCGATGGACGTTCTCATCTTGTCGCTGCACACAGCTGGTATCGCGTCCATTCTGGGTGCCATCAACTTCATCGTGACCATTCTGAACATGCGCGCTCCAGGCATGACGCTGCACAAGATGCCGCTGTTCGCATGGGGCGTTCTGATCACGGCTGTCCTGTTGCTGCTCTCGCTGCCGGTTCTGGCTGCTGCGCTGACCATGCTGCTGACTGACCGTAACTTCGGCTCGCAATTCTTCGTGCCGGGTGGCGGTGGCGACCCGATCATGTTCCAGCACCTGTTCTGGTTCTTCGGTCACCCTGAAGTGTACATCATGATCCTGCCGGCATTCGGCATCATCAGTCACATCGTGTCGACCTTCTCGAAAAAGCCGATCTTCGGCTACCTCGGAATGGCTTACGCCATGGTCTCCATCGGTGTCATCGGCTTCGTTGTGTGGGCTCACCACATGTACACGGTCGGTATGGATGTTGACCTGAAGGCTTACTTCGTCGCGGCGACGATGGTGATCGCGGTGCCGACCGGCATCAAGATCTTCTCCTGGATCGCGACCATGTGGGGCGGCTCGATTGAGTTCAAGGTGCCGATGCTCTGGGCGATTGGTTTCATCTTCCTGTTCACCGTTGGCGGTGTGACGGGTGTCGTTCTGGCGAACGCCGGTATCGACCACGCTCTGCACGACACATACTATGTTGTGGCGCACTTCCACTATGTGCTGTCGCTCGGTGCTGTGTTTGGCCTCTTCGCCGGCTGGTACTACTGGTTCGAGAAGATGTTCGGCATCAAGTACAACGGCTTCATCGGTGGTCTTCACTTCTGGCTGATGTTCATCGGGTCGAACGTCCTGTTCTTCCCTCAGCACTTCCTGGGCCTGCAAGGCATGCCGCGTCGCTACATTGACTACGCAGACGGCTTCGCCACTTGGCATATGTGGTCATCCATCGGCTACGCGATCACGCTGGTTGCCACGACCGTCTTCTTCATTGGTCTGGTCGAAGCTATGATCCGCCGCCGCAAGGGTGCAGCCAATCCGTGGGGCGAAGGTGCGACGACGCTGGAATGGACGCTTCCATCGCCACCACCATTCCACCAGTTCAACGAACTGCCGCACGTTACCAACAAAGGCGGCCACTAACAGGCAAGGGAAGGGCTCGGCCTTCCAGACAGTCTGAAACCGAGGCGGCCCGGCGCGACATGCGCTTGGGCCGTTTCGCTTAAAAGGACCAGATTGAGACAATGACCGACATGAGTGCGACATCAGAGAAACGTTACGCGACAGCGGGCGACTATGTGCAGCTTCTTAAGCCGCGCATCATGATGCTGGTTGTATTCACAGCCATCGCGGGTCTCGTGGCGGCTGTCGGCGTGACTGGTGTCTCGATCAACCCGATCATGGCGGCCATTGCCACGTTGGCCATCGCGCTCGGTTCGGGCGCGGCCGGCGCGATCAATATGTGGTATGACGCAGACATCGACCAGATCATGAGCCGGACTTCCACGCGCCCAATTCCTTCCGGCGCCGTGCCGAAAGAAGAGGCTCTCGCGATGGGCCTCATCATGAGCGGTGTATCTGTCATGCTGATGTGGCTGGCGTCGAATTGGCTCGCTGCCGCGCTGCTTGCGTTTTCGATTTTCTATTATGGCGTGATCTATACGATGTGGCTGAAGCGCTCGACGCCGCAGAACATCGTGATCGGTGGCGGCGCAGGGGCGTTCCCGCCGGTGATCGGTTGGGCCGCTGTAACGGGCAACACGCCGGTTGATGCGTGGATTCTTTTCGCCATCATCTTCTTCTGGACCCCACCACATTTCTGGGCGCTGAGCCTCTTGGCGCATGGCGAATATGAAAAGGCAGGCGTGCCCATGCTGCCGGTAACACACGGGGCGAAGGTGACGCGTAACCAGATCCTGTTCTACACAATCCTGCTGGTCCCATTGGCCTTGTTGCCTGTGCTCACTGGTTTGGGCGGCTTGATATATGGCGCGACAGCGTTGGCGCTCGGGCTTGTATTCCTTGGCTATGCTGTTCGCGTCTGGCGGTCGAACGCTGGCGATGCCGAAGCTAGCGGAGCAGATATGAAGCTTGCACGAGGAATGTTCTTTTTCTCCATCCTCTATCTGTTCCTGGTTTTCGCTGCTCTCATTCTTGAGCACGCGGCAGGCCTTCATTTCGTGATTGGAGGCGTCTGAAGATGACGAATGAACAAGACAAGTATCAGGGCCAGTTTGCAGAGGCGCCTGCGGTGAGTCAGGAAGAGCTTCGCGCCCGGAACAGCCGCAATCGCTGGCTTGGCATCGCGCTTGCCGTGTTCGTCATCCTCGTTGGCGTGATTACCTTCATTCGTCTCTCGTCGTCCGACCTGAGCGAGAGCGGCTTCTATTACAATATGGATGACCGTGGCGAACGTGTGCAGGAATTGCCTACCGGCATGACCCCGGAACAGGCTGCGCCGCCGCCGAACCTGACTCCAGCAGATGAAAAACCGAGTGAGGAAGACCCTTCATGAGGCTTTCGAACACAAAAGTCGCGTTGATTTCCCTGGGAGTTTTCAGCAGTATGCTGGGACTGGGCTTCGCTGCGGACCCACTCTACGACACCTTTTGCAAGGTCACGGGCTTTGGGGGAACAACCCGCATTGCGACTGCGGCGCCGGAGATGGTTGTCGATCAGACAATTGACGTTCGGTTCGATGCAAATGTTGCTGACGTGCCTCTGCTGTTTCGCCCGCTCCAGACCGAGCAAGAGTTGAAGCTTGGCCAACACGGACTGGCGTTTTACGAAGTCACAAACCCGACCGATCGGGAAGTGCGCGTCATTGCGAGTTACAATGTGACGCCGCATTATGCAGGGCTCTATTTCAACAAGCTGGAATGTTTCTGCTTCGAGGAGCGGGTTATCGCGCCGGGAGAAACGAAGAAGCTCCCCATTGTCTATTTCGTATCGGCGGACATGCTCGAGGATCGTGTAGCGAAATCGCTGGAGACGATTACGCTCAGCTACACGTTCTTTGACAGTTCAAGCTATTCAGGCGAGGAGAAAGCCGCACAAAAGGGTGCGGCGAATTCAGCCAATGCCGGCTGATACAGTTGCAAATACAAGCCGGAGCGGTCTAAACAGCGCTCTGATTCATGTGATTTTTTAGAGGGGTCAAAAGGGCCATGGCTCACGACGAAGTCAAACACGATTTCCATCTCGTAAACCCGTCACCCTGGCCGCTGCTGGGGTCGATTGCGGTTGTTGTCACTGCCCTGGGCGGCGTGACCTACATGAAAGGCCTGTTTGGCCTCGAAGCAGGTACCTGGTGGCTGCTTGCACTGGGGCTGGCCATGGTCATGTGGGTGATGTTCGGCTGGTGGCGCGAAGTCATCAAGGAAGGCAATGTCGGTGACCACACGCCTGTTGTTCAGATCGGTCTTCGCTATGGCATGATCCTGTTCATCGCGTCAGAAGTCATGTTCTTCGCGGGATGGTTCTGGAGCTTCTTTGAGTTCGCAATTTTCGAAAGCGCACGCGTCGGCGAAACTTGGGATTCCACGAACGCACTCTACGCAGATGGTCTCGCTCGCTTCAACGATTGGCCTCCTGTCGGTGTTGAGACGTTCGATCCCTTCCATTTGCCACTGATCAACACGTTGATCCTTCTGCTGTCCGGTACAACTGTAACCTGGGCTCACCACGCCCTTCAGCATGGCGACCGTGCCGGCGCACGCAACGGCCTGATCCTTACGGTTATCCTCGGCTTCGTGTTCACGCTGTTGCAGGCTTACGAATATAGCCACGCCCAGTTCACATTCGATGGGACGCTGTATGGTTCCGCCTTCTTCATGGCGACCGGCTTCCACGGTGCGCACGTCGTAATCGGTACGATCTTCTTGGCGATCTGCCTGATCCGCCTTCTGATGGGCGGCATGAGCGCTGACAAGCATCTCGGCTTCGAATTCGCTGCCTGGTACTGGCACTTCGTTGACGTCGTCTGGCTCTTCCTGTTCGCGTTCGTTTACGTGGTGCCACACCTCGTTTACGGCGGGTAGACTGCCGCTGGCATAGACTGAACAATCGACAGGCCCGCCGGCGCACATGCCTGGCGGGCCTTTTTTCAGGTACACTTTGAGGCCTCATGACCTTTCGCCCATTTCCCATTCTCACCTTGTTCACCATCGCGTCGCTGATCATTCTGGTGATGCTGGGGAATTGGCAGTACGGGCGGTTCAGCGAAAAGATGGCACTCGATGAGACCGAGCCGAACTGGCAAACCCTGTCGGGTCGGGTTGTGCCGGGCAGTGAAGCGATGGTCTACGCCTATGCGGATGGCGCGGCTTCATGGCGGCGCGTCGTCGCCGTCGATGCGGGCGACAATGTGGTCTTCACCACGATTGAATTGCTTTACCAGGTAGAGCCCCCAGTTCCGTGTCAGGGGCCAGATTGCGGTGCAAACCTGAACTTCACCGCGCAGGGGATCTACAAGACGCCAGGCAACCGGAATGTCTTTGCCAGCCCGGACAAGCCTGCAGCTGGCGTATTTTACGCCTACAGTATCAAAGATCTCTCGAATAATCTTCCAAGCGCAATGGCGGACCGTGTGTCGCCTGAGGCATTTGAGCCGCAAACGCTTCGCTTGGTTGAGAATGGCCGTGCAATGGCTGGTCGCAATCCGTTTGCGCGCCTTCGCATGGATGATGACCTGCCGCCTCAACGGCATTTTGGTTACGCAATTACGTGGTGGGGGCTCGCCTTGGCGCTTCTGGGTGTGTATCTCGCCTTTCACTATCAAAAAGGCCGCTTGCGGTTTCGCGGAAGGGACGCGGAATGAAGTATATTTCCACTCGGGGACAGTCTGAGCCTGTCGATTTTCTTGGCGCTTGCCTCGCAGGACTTGCGCCCGATGGCGGCCTGTATATTCCCGAGGCTTACCCACAGATCGACCCCGCGAAGCCGGGCGAACCTTATGCGCACGTGGCCGCCCGTGTGATCTCGGCCTTCGCTGGAGACGCGCTGACATGGGACGAGGTGCTCGGACTTTGCGAGCGGGCCTATTCCAGCTTCGCGCATCAATCCGTGACACCTTTGACCCAATCCGGCCCAGCAAACTGGCTGCTTGAACTTCACCATGGTCCGACCTTGGCGTTCAAGGATGTGGCGATGCAGTTGATTGGTCAGCTCTACGACCTCGTACTCGGCAAGACAGGCCAGCGCATGACGATCATGTGTGCAACGTCAGGCGACACAGGCGGAGCTGCTGCGGCGGCGTTTGCCGGGGCAAAGCATGCCGACCTCGTAATCCTTCACCCGTTTGANCGCGTNTCNCCCATCCAACGCCTTTTCATGACGACAACAGGCGCAGACAATGTGCTCAATCTGGCACTCGAAACTGATTTCGACGAATGCCAGACCATTGTGAAATCGCTCTTTGCAGACCGTGACTTTGCAGATCGGGTAAGCCTGTCCGGCGTGAATTCCATCAACTGGGCCCGTATTGCCGCGCAGACAGTCTACTACGCAACCTCACAAGCTGCGCTNGCGGGGCAGCANATTCGTTTCATNGTGCCGAGTGGCAATATGGGCGATGCGCTTGCCGGATATGTCGCCGCACGTTGCGGAATGTTGCCGGGCGGTCTGGATATTGTCTGCGCGGTGAATGAGAACGACGCGTTGTTGCGCCTGTTCGAGGCCGGCAAGATGACGAAGGCGCAAACTGTCGAAACTCCAAGCCCGGCCATGGACATCTCCATTCCTTCAAACTTCGAACGCATCCTGTTCGAACTGTCCGGACGCGACAGTGACGCTGTGCGCGGTGTTTACGAACGGTTCAAACAGGCAGGTGAGGCGGATCTTCCTGAAACAGCGAAGGGGCGTATGAGCTGTTCCGGTATTCGCGTTCAAAGTGTCAGCAATGCAGACACTCTGGAAGAAATGAAGCAGTTCGAATCCGAGACAGGTTGGCTGATCTGCCCTCACACAGCGGTTGGAACGCGTGTGGCGCGGCTGTCACCAAAAGCGGATGTCGCGACGGTCGTTCTGGCGACAGCATCACCCGCGAAATTCCCTGAGACCGTGAAGCAGGCAACTGGGCGCGACGCGGGGCTTCCGGATTTCGCCACCGGCGTTACCGAGAATGAAGAAGTATTCGAACGCGTGGAACCGACGCTGGCCGCGGTGCGCGCCCGAGTCGAGCAGTTGGCCCGCTAAGCAATGGCGATCAGCCGGAAGGAAACCGTTATTGTCTCGGATCGGCTGGTTATCGAGCCGCCGAGGAAGCGGGACTTCAAGGACTGGTCCCATCTGCGCAAGCGTAGTCGGAAGCACTTGCAGCCCTGGGAGCCAAGTTGGCCTGAAGACGCCAACTCCCGTGCCGACTGGTCCAGGCGGCTTCAGGCGTGGAAATCAGGNTGGCAGTCTGGCCGAGCCTACGTATTTCTTATCCGCAGGCTGGAAGACAGTGAACTTGTTGGCGGTGTNTCCCTCACCAATGTCCGCGGTTGGCCCGCNGATAGTGCCAGTCTGGGATACTGGCTNGGCATCAACTTTCAGGGGCAGGGCCTGATGCAGGAAGGCGTGCGGGCCGTTTGCGACTGGGCGTTCAACAATCTGCACCTTCATCGCATTGAGGCAGGAATACTGGCATCAAACCTGCGTTCCCGGAAAGTCTTGGAATCAAACGGCTTTCGGGAAGAGGGACATGCAGAGAAATACCTTGAGATNGCGGGTGTCAGACGCGATCATGTCCTTTTCGCCCTCGTCAGGCGAGACGTTCAACACTAGGCTGATCGAGATGAGATCTGACCAAGCGACGCAAGCCCAAGGCAGTTGGCACTGGAATGCCGAAACCAGGCAGCTTCTGATTGAAGCNCCGAAGGGGAGCGAATTGTCGGTTCTGGCTGGCCAATGGTCGCTCAACGCGATTGAGCAGTTGTTTGAAGGGCTTAGCCGAGGCCGGCTTGCAGAAGCATTCAAGGTTCCNGAAGGGCCGGTGCGATGCAGCCTGCGTTTGTCAGAGGGCGACGATATTCATCTGGTGGGCGCATTTGTCGGTCAAGACGAAGCGCTGGGCATGTTGTTGGCTGATAGCGAATTTTCGGAATTTGATCCCTCAGACCTTCAGCCTGGTCCAGATTTGTACCCCGTATTCCAACCGATCATCTCNCTGGGAAACGGGCACATAGCTGGGTTTGAGGCACTGGCGCGCTGGGATGGTGGCGACGCAAAGAACCCGCCGAGCCGGTATGAAGANGAAGCGCTCGCTTCAAACATGNTGATCAGGTCAGCGGAAACGCTGGCCAAGATGCGGGCGCANTCCGGACGATCAGATCTGTTCATGCATGTGAATTTGACCGCGAGNGACCTGTCTCGGAGTGCTCTGCCTGCTTTGGTCGAAGCATTGATGAACGGGTACGACCTGCCGGAGAGATCGTTGAGGATCGAACTGACGGAGCAGGCGGCCTTGCGGGATGAGAGCCATGCGCTTGCAGCNGTGTTGGCGCTGAAAGCTGTCGGTGCAGGTCTGGTGCTCGATGATTTCGGCACCGGGCATTCCTCTTTTGCCTGGCTTGCAGACTTTCCTGCGGACAGTTTGAAGGTCGACCATGGTCTTACCCGCCGTCTGGGGCANTACCGTACAGATACAATACTTGGCACACTCACCCTGCTTGCCGAACGCTTGGGCATGACAACGACGGCTGAGGGGGTTGAAAACAAGGAAGACGCTACCCGCCTGCGGAGTCTCGGCTTCGATTATGCACAAGGATTCGCGTTTGCACGCCCAATGGAAGAGACCGACGCCCTAGCGTTCCTGAAAGGCTAATCAGGCCGTTCCGGGATGGATCTGAAGGCGTCCGCTGTCGATCCCGAGTTCGTTTAGCGCGGCGTCCCATTTCCCNTCATGGCTCTCACCGAAAACAAGCTCNGCATTAGGCGTTCCCACCAGCCAGGCATTTTCGGCGAGTTCGTATTCCAGCTGGCCAGCACCCCAGCCTGAATAGCCGAGCGCAAGCACGGAGCGCCGCGGGCCACGTCGCGTGCCCATCGCGAGTAATATATCTCGCGTCGCCGTCATGCAGAACTCGCCATCAATTTCGAGCGTCGCGCCTTCGCTGATCACATCATCCGTATGCAGCACGAAACCTCGATCGCTGCTCACTGGGCCACCATCCAGCACCAGTTCATCAGGAATGTCGATTTCCAACGGGATGTCGAGCTGCTCCAGAAGTTGAGGCAACGTGAGTCCCGTCATGGGTTTGTTCAGGACGATGCCCATCGCAAACTCAGGTGAGTGGGCACAGACGAGAATGACCGATCGTGAGAAACGCGGATCGCCAATGCCGGGNAGGGCGATCAACAGCTTTCCGGTCAGGTCGGTGTCCATCACGATTTCCTTTCGTCCCCAAGGCTGAGGGAAATGATGCGCTTTGGCAAGGGATGCCACGCTTGTAGCCGCACCTTTGACGTTCTATCTGAGCAGGACAGCATCAAGGAGAACAGCTGATGAGCATTCAAGTCGGAGACAAGCTTCCCGAAGCAACCTTCATGGAAATGACCGCCGATGGGCCGCAACCGCGTACGACCGAGCAAGTTTTCGGCGGGAAGACTGTTGCGCTGTTTGCCGTTCCTGGCGCCTACACGCCGACATGTTCCGCACGTCACCTGCCGGGTTTCGTGGACAAGTCCGGTGACCTGAAGGCGAAAGGCGTGGACGAGATCATTTGTACATCCGTCAATGATGTCTTCGTCATGGGCGCATGGGGCAAGGATGCCGGCGCTGGCGAAACAGTACGCATGCTCGCCGATGGCAATGGTGCATTTGCAAAGGCAATCGGCCTGGAGCTGGATGCAAGCGGTTTTGGAATGGGGCAGCGCTCGCAGCGTTATTCCATGATCGTCAAGGATGGTACCGTATCTGAGCTGAACGTCGAAGACGGCGGAGAATTCAAAGTATCCAGCGCGGATTACATGCTTAATCAGCTTTAATCCCGACAAGCTTTTTTAAGCAAATCGTGAGATGAACGGCGCGTCTGGTGGGGCTNGGCGCGCCGTTTTTCATTAAATTATTATTGAAAAACGGAAAACCTCTCCCACATTAATTCTGGGTAACAGAAGGAGAGGAATACATGGATCCGTTTTTTGCNGTCGTCATTTTGATCGCGGTTGTCGGTTTGATTGGCCTGACGTCCGCGTTCAAATTCGTGCCGCAGGGCTACAATTATACCGTTGAGCGGTTTGGGCGATACACGCGCACGCTCAATCCAGGCATGTCGATCATCACTCCCTTCTTCGACCGGGTCGGTCGGAAAATGAACATGATGGANACCGTGTTGGATGTTCCGCAGCAGGAAGTCATCACCAAGGACAACGCGATGGTGTCCTGCGACGCTGTTGTCTTCATCCAGGTNGTGGACGCNGTGGCGGCCGCCTATGAGGTCAACAATCTNCACCACGCNATNACGAACCTCGCCCTGACCAATATCCGGACCGTGGTAGGCTCGATGGACCTCGACGAAGTCCTGTCCAATCGCGACGACATCAACGCCCGCCTATTGACCGTGATCGATGCGGCCACCAATCCNTGGGGTGTAAAGGTNACGCGGATCGAGATTGCCGATCTCAGCCCGCCGGCCGACATCACAGAGGCCATGGCGCGCCAGATGAAGGCTGAGCGGTTGAAGCGTGCTGAGATTCTGACAGCTGAGGGCGACAAGCAGTCTGCAATTCTGAAAGCCGAAGGTCAGAAGCAGGCCCAAATTTTGGAAGCTGAAGGCCGCCGTGAAGCTGCGTTCCGCGACGCTGAGGCCCGCGAGCGCGAAGCCGAGGCCGAAGCCAAGGCTACCACATTGGTCAGCGAAGCGATTGCCGCCGGTGACGTGAACGCGATCAACTACTTCCTCGGCCAGGCATATGTCGATGCCTTCTCCAAATTGGCTTCGTCCGAGCAGCAGAAGACGGTCATCATTCCGGCAGAATTCTCGAGCATCATCGGCACCATTGAGGGCATCAAGGGGCTGACCGACAAGAAAGGAAGCTGATCAGATGGAACAGGTTTTTTCTGAACTCACATTCTGGCACTGGTTGGCACTCGGTCTGATCCTGTTTGGCATCGAGATGATGAGCGGTACTTTTGACCTGCTAATGGTCGCCATTGCCGCGTGGTTGACCGCTGGATTTGCCTACTTCGCTCCAGATGCCTGGGCGGTCTGGCAGGGTCAGATGATCGTGTTTGGCGTGGCATCGACAGCGCTCGTGGTTTTCGGNCGAACCGTTCTGTCTGGTGTGCGAAAGAGCTCGCCAGAACACCCAACCCTGAATCGGCGCATGCAAGCCCTTGTGGGTGAGCGTGGGCTCGCCGTCGGAGACTTTGTGTCGGGCACCGGTCAGATCCGTGTTGGGGATACAGTGTGGCGCGCAGAAGCCATCGAAGGCGAGACTATCCACGGCGGCGACACGATCATTGTTGATGGCGCCAAGATGACGACTGCGATGGTTCGCAAAGCTGCTCCCTGAAAGTTATCAGATCCAATTGCAAAAGGCCGCCCCGGATAGGAGCGGCCTTTATTGTGTTTGATAATATCGTCAGCGGTCTCAGGACGCTGTCGGGGAAATTCCGTATGAGGCAGACGGGCCTTGAGAGGCCAGAGGCTGCTTTGACTCGTTGGAAACGCTCGCTGCCGCCTTTGGCGCAGTGTCTTTCAGCGGATCTTCCGCGTGCTTCACCTGGCCTTCAAATACGGCGTTCGACTGGATCTGAAGCGAAGAGTGCACGATGTCGCCTTTGACGTGAGCACCGGTTTCAAGCTCCACTTTGCGAGCGCGGATCGACCCCTTGATGCGGCCTTTGACGCGAACAACTTCGGCCTTCACTTCGCCGGTAATGTGGCCACTGGCACCGATGGTGATGTCAGTAGCGGATACGTCTCCGTCTACCGTGCCGTCGATCTGCAGTGCGCCCTCGGACGTTACAGATCCATTGATCTTCATGTCTGCACAAATGATCGATGCTGCACGAGCCGCTGGCTTGGAGGACGCGCCGCGAATGGCATCCTGAGCAGGAGCAACTTTCGTTTGTTCAATTGGNGTGGGGGTGTCACTGGATTTGTTATTCTTCGTGAACATGGCGGCCTGCTTTCAAAAACTTTACTGGATCATATGCTTTACCGTTGAACAGCACCTCGAAATGGAGGTGATATCCGGTACTTCTTCCGGTTGTGCCCATCTTCCCCACAAGATCGCCCGCTTCAACCGTATCACCCTTGGACACGGAAATCGACCGCAAGTGACCATAACGCGACTTGAAGCCGTATCCATGGTCAATCTCGACAATTCGTCCATACCCCGAACGGGCACCGGCGAAGCTTACAGTGCCCGGACCTGATGCCACGATNGGAGCNCCACCATAGGCGGCGACATCNATACCATTGTGCCANCGCGGGCGTTTGAAGAAAGGATCTACCCGGATTCCGTACGGACTTGTGTGACGGAAGGGAACGCCGACAGGCGGGCCCAGAGGCAGNCTTTCCACGATTTGTTCGTAGTACTGCATTTCGGCGACACGAGCCTGNGTTTCGGTCAGCCGATTGTAGAAATTGATATCTTGCTGCGACAGGACNCTGCCGTCACCTGCGGTCAGGTTAGCCAGAGAGACGAGCGGGCCGCCCATCTCAGCACTTTCCATGATGCGGTCGCTGCCAATCGTGGTCAGCTGAATGACGCTGCGGGCACGTTCGGCTCGTTCAATGGCNAGGTCTTCCGCCTCATCAAGCATCCGTTCCTGATTNTATTTCAGTTTCTTCACGCTGACGCGATTGCCGCTGGCATCAAGCGTNGCCGTCATCCGGAAGCTGTCGCGTGATTGCCGATCGTCAGCTTCTTCGATTGAGGCCTGAACCAAGAGATCAGCGCCGTCGCCCTTGAGGGCCGAGACTTCCAGGTCCTCATCGCCCTTTAGCTGTTCGAACAATTCTTCGAGTGCTTTCTGGCGATCTTCCCACTCAGCCGTCTCGCGCTGGAACGCGTCGGTGCGTTCTTCAAGCAGTGACCGGGAAAGCGCGTCTTTCGCCCGCAAGTCCTGAACCCAGCGCTCATATTTGGCGAGTTCACGATCNTCCGAGTTGCCGGCGATCGACGTTGTCGAGCCGCCTAGAGCAAACGAGCCGGTCAGGAAAATCGTCCAGCCAGCAAGCGCAGTTGCGCCAATTGCAAAAATCGCTTGCTGCCAGGGAGAAATGGAAATGTAGCGAACCGTGCCGCCACTACGATGATATATTTGCCGTTCGGGAAATGCGCGATCAAACGTCGCTTTGAGATTCGCACTCCATTTCGCCATTCACGCCACCCGTCGCTGGAATCACACCGCCTACTGCAACCACACCTACAGTAAGTTCCCAAACCCGTAGATTTATAAATACCGAAAACGCAAAGGGACGAAACCCCCTGCCAGCATAATTCATGATATTATTCGCGTATTAGGGTAAATCTCTCGTTAATCATTGGGGCGAGTGCCTTAAACCTTGTCATGCAAAGGTTTTGTTTACTCTGGAAGCGCCTCCAGAACCTCCTGCGCGTGGCCTTTCACCCGCACTTTTTTCCAAAGTTTAATGATCTTGCCGNTTGGATCTATCAAGAAGGTCTCGCGGGCNACTCCCATATGGGTTTTGCCATACATGTTNTTCTCGACCCAGGTGCCNTAGGATTCGGTCGTCTTGCCGTCCTCATCGCTCGCAAGAATGACTNTCAGGTCCTGCTTGGCCTTGAAGTTNTCNTGCTTGGTCATGGAGTCGCGNGACACGCCGACAATTTTTGCATTACGNGCGCCGAACTCGTCTACCAGTGCAGTGAAGTCCTTNGCTTCNGTGGTGCAGCCGGGTGTGTTGTCCCGCGGATAGAAGTAGAGGACCAGATAGCTGCCCTCAAAGTCTTTCAGGCTGATGTCGCCTTCTGTGGACGGCATCGAAAAATTCGGAGCCTTGTCTCCGGCCTGCAATGGATTCGCCATGTATTCCTCCTATGGTGCGGGTGCCTTCGTGTGCATATATCATTATGGAACGTAATTTTTAGCCGATTTCCGGAGTCTTCGAATTGGTCCGTCAGCCAGCCGCGCTTATCATACTAGAGATACTGGGTGGATTGATTCTGGTCGTCCTGCTTCTAGCAGCTTTGCTGGTGTTTCGTTTATCCAGCGGCCCCATTGAGCTGGAAATGTTCCGAGACGACATCGAACGCGGATTGAGCAATTCGCGCAACGGTCGGCCAGTGACCGTGGATGATGTTTACCTGGAGTGGTCTGCCGAAGACCGACGTGTGCTCGTGACGGGCTATGATATTCGTCTGCTTGACGATCAGGGCAATGTGTCAGCCGAGGCGGATAGCGCGCGCATCGTACTTGCAGGCTCGGCTCTTGTGCTTGGTGACGTTGAAGTACTGGGTCTCGATTTGCGAGACGGCTGGATCGATGTTCGGCAATCCACAGACGGCATTTGGCACATTGCCGGTGATCCGCTTCCGGAAATCCCCGTTGGGCAAATGCCTCAGAATCCGAGCGAGTGGCTCGAACGGATCAACACCGTGCTGCCTATGGTCCTGACAGCTCTTGGTGAAGCCCAGCAGGAATTCAGTCTAGAGCGGCTTTCATTCGACCAATTCGAAATGCGGGTCGTTGGTGCTGATGGCGCGCGAATGTTCAAGCTCGCAGATTCGCGCGGTGCCTTGTTGTCGGAAGAGGACGGACTGTCACTGGCGATTTCTGGCAGCGGTGTTGGNACNGGNCTGCCCGGTGGCATCGCAATTGATGTCNAGACCTCCGNAATGAACGCCCGCATGAATGCATCGGTTGCAGTTGCAGAATGGTCGCTCGCNGATCTGGCAGCCCGCCTCGGAGCTGAAAGTGAAACANTGGCAGGCGTACCAGCCGACATTACGCTCGAATTCGACACATCCTCCCTTAATGGTGTCGAGGAGATCAAATTGCTTGCGACGCTCGANGGAGGTGAACTCCCCTTCGGTGATGACGGGCTTGAGGTGTCGGATCTCGATCTTGAGGTCGCTTACCTTGCAACGGAAGACAAACTGAGGATCGATTGGGTATCGTCAAAATTCGGACCTGTTTCCGGGGAACTCNATGTTACGGTGTCAGATGCTCTCAAAAGCGTAGGAGATCGCGCTTTCACTTTGGCCAGTGACAGGCTTACCCTCGACATCACGCCAACACTTGCTGCGCCAGTGTCGCTGGGTGACCTTAATATGCAGGGTGTCGCCGATTTTACCGGGCGGGCTTTCAAGAATACGAAGCTCAGTTTCAAGACAAATGATACCCGGTTCAATTTTCTATTGGATGTTGCCTTGCTTGCAGATCGCGAGGGCATGGAGCCTCCCTTCGTCGGCACGATCGAGCTTGAAACAGAAGGTAGTGTGGCGAAAGAGTCTGTTCTTGCTTTTTGGCCAGTAACACTTGGCACAGGCGCTCGCTCTTTCACCGACAAGCGCATCACCAACACCGACGTGACGAATCTTGAGGCGCAGCTGACTCTGAAGCGGGACAGCTTCGAACAGGGATATCTGAGAGACGAGGATTTGAATCTCACCTTCGATATCAACTCCGCCAACGTGAAGTTCCTGGACGATCTGCCTGCCGCCGAAAATGCCGTAGGTACGGGACGACTGACCGGGAACAGCTTCCGCGTCATTGTTGATCGTGCTGACTATGGCGGTTGGAACGTCGATGAAGGTCTTGTGGATTTCCCTGCTTTTAATCCGAAGGGGGAGGATTTCAGGGTATTTGCAAGAGGTCACGGCCCGGCAGACCTTGTAATCAAGACTCTCAACGAATCCCGATTAGAACTGGATTTTGAACAATCTCGAGTAAGTGGGAAAGCTGAGGCGACTTTTGAATTGTTCCGTCCGGCACTCGACAATGTTCCGGATGAAGACGTGCGCTACACCGCGATCGGAACCCTGTCAGATGGCGGGCTGAAGGGTGCGGCGCTTGGGCTGGATCTGTCCAAGGCGACGGCCGAGATCAAGGTGGACCAGGAGGGAATGACGATTTCCGGGTTTGGTGACCTGGGGCCGGCACCTGTTCAGTTTACATGGCGAGACGGCTTTACCGATGGCGATGCGCCTTCTGCTTTGTCTGCCACGGCAATTGTGTCCCCGGACGTACTCAATCGATTTGGTCTGCCCGGCCGCGCTTACTTGTCAGGTGAAGTGCCAGCGGAGATACAGGCCACAATCGATGGCGAAGAAGTCTCGGTTGCCAATGTCGCGATGGATTTGACTGAGGCGCGATTGGACTTGTCGGAAATCGGCTGGGTCAAGCGGGCAGGGCAAGACGGTAAAGTCTCAGTCCATTACGAGCGTGAAGGTGATGGCTTTTCATCCGACGTGCTGTTCCGCAGTGATGATGCCTATCTTGATGGTCAATTTACCCTGGGACCGGATTCGCGGCTGGTATCCGCGGATCTACGCCGCGCCTATCTTGCTGATACGGCGGATGTGAACGGACAAATCACACGCGATGAGAATGACAATCTCGAAGTGGCACTTGTAGGTAGCTATCTCGATTTGTCAGGTGCGCTTCCCGGAATCGGCGCGCTGGGAAGTGCGAACGAGTCGAACGGTACGCCTCTCAATGTGACGGCTGATGTGGATACGCTTGCCATGGGCGGCGGGCTGTTTGTGCGGAATGCAGATGTCACTTGGAATTCCACTGTGAACGGAATGCAGAAGCTGTCTGCAACTGGCAACACCGACGATGGCTCTGCATTTGATATTGATCTTGATGGGTCATCGCCGGAAGGAACGAAGATTCGGGTGATCAGCAGCGACGCAGGCTTTATTGCCAGCGCGTTTCTAGATCTCGATTTTCTGGAAAGCGGTCGTCTTGATCTTCAGGGCACATTGGCCCGCGACGGATCACCGTCACAATTTGATATTGTCATCACGGATGGCCGATTGAGAAACGCTCCATTTCTTACGCAGATTCTTTCCCTCGCTTCGCTCCGTGGATTGGCAGACACGCTGGGTGGTGATGGCGTGCTGTTCTCCCGGATCGATATTCCGTTGACGGTTGCGGGGGACCGCTATGTCGTGACGGGTGGAAAGGCTCAAGGGCCGGCGCTGGGGTTGACTGTGAACGGGTATCTCAACGCCGACAGCGATATAAGTGTCGATGGTGTATTGGTTCCGAGTTTTGGGATGAACTCAGCGCTCGGAGGAATTCCTATTATCGGTGACCTGGTCGTTGGACGGGATGGTGAGGGCGTGTTCTCGCTGACCTACAGTGTGCGCGGAAGTCTGGAAAAGGCGAATGTATCGGTGAATCCGCTTTCTGCGCTCGCACCAGGCGTTATCCGCCGGATCTTTGAAAACCCGGCGGATACAGAGATCCCTGAAGCTCAGTCGCGTCCAGATGATGAGCCTATTCCGTCAGAGCTGCCACCCATTCCGGAAGAAGAATTCTAGATTGGCTTCACCAAGGCGTGGCGTTTCTTGCCTGCTGACAGTTTGATCGCGCCGTCGACAATATCAGCAGCCGAGATGGATGCGTTTTGATCAGACACAGGGGCATCATTCACCTTCGCCGCACCTTGCTTGATCAGACGGCGGGCTTCGCCATTCGATTCTGTCAGTCCTGCCGCCGCAAACGCCGCGGCCACAAGCATACCTGCTTCTAGCTCAGAGGTCGGAATTTCGACCGTCGGCAAAGCTTCCGCAGATCCGCCTGCGGCAAAGACAGCCGAAGCTGCGGCTTCCGCTTCCTTCGCGGCTGCTTCACCATGCAGCATGCGGGTGGTCTCGTTCGCCAACACAATTTTCGCTGTGTTGATGTCGGCACCTTCAAGCGCTTCAAGTCGGGCGATTTCTTCCAGCGGCAATTCGGTAAACAGGCGCAGGAAGCGGCCAACATCGGCGTCCTCCGTGTTACGCCAGAATTGCCAGTACTCGTATGGGCTCTTGCGGTCGGCATTCAGCCAGACAGCTCCATCTGCCGTCTTTCCCATCTTGCCACCTGAAGACGTAGTGATCAGGTGCGCCGTCAGGCCATAGGCTTCGCCACCAACCGATTTGTGAATCAGGTCGACACCGCCAACAATATTGCCCCATTGATCAGAGCCGCCGATCTGCATGCGGCAGTTCTGACGCCGGAACAGTTCGAGGAAATCATAGGACTGCATCAGCAGGTAGTTGAACTCAAGAAAGGTATAAGGCTGCTCGGCCGCGAGGCGGCGGGCAACCGTATCCTGTTTCACCATCGTGTTGATCGTGAAGTAGGTTCCGACATTGCGCAACATTTCGATGTAGCCCAGCTTGCCGAGCCAATCATCATTGTTGACCATGATGGCATCGGTCGGGCCATCGCCGAACGTAAGGAATGGCAAGAAGGCTTTCTTGATGCCGTCCATGTTTTCCGCAATTTGCGCGTCCGTCAGCAACGGTCGAGATTTTTCCTTATCGGTCGGATCACCGACTTTCGTCGTGCCCCCGCCAATCAGGACGATCGGCTTGCCGCCTGCTTTCTGCAGGTGCCGCAGCATCATGATCTGCATCAGATGGCCTACGTGCAGGCTGTCCGCTGTCGCGTCGTAGCCGATATAGGCTGTCGGAATGCCGGTCTGGCAATAGGTATCCATTTCGGCTGGATGTGTGACCTGCTTGATGAAACCTCTGTCTGACAGGGTTTTCAGGAATTCCGACTTGTAATCGCTCATCTTCTCGTGTCTCCGTGAAGCGCCCGCGCGTAACATGGAAAGCTGAACTCTTGAACTCCATCAGTGAAAATTCTGAGCCTAAATGGGTGGCTGGCTTCATGTCCGGCACGTCGCTGGATGCTGTGGATGCGGCGTTGATCCTGACGGATGGCGAGCAAGTTTTCGATTTTGGCGCAACGGCTGAGCGGAAATACACAAACGAAGAGCGCGCCATTTTGCAGGGCGCAACAGACGCCGCACGCGCATGGAATTGGACGGGTGAGGAGCCCAATGTCGCGTTTGACGCGGCTCGCCGGGTCATNACAAGCACTCACCAGGCAGCCTGGGGGCAACTTTTGTCGGCGTGGAAAGGTCCGCAACCTGTGCTGGCGGGGGTGCATGGTCAGACGGTGTTGCACCGCGCCCCAAAAGCCGACGTCGAGGGCGCGACGCTACAACTGATAGACGCACCATCAATGCGAGCCGTCCTTGGCGTGCCGCTCGCGTTTGACTTCCGGTCGGACGATGTGGCTGCGGGCGGGCAAGGCGCGCCTCTCGCGCCCGCCTACCATGTCGCCCTGTTGGATCGCCTTGGGGATGAGGCGGCCTGCGTCCTTAATTTGGGGGGCGTCGCAAACATCACCGCGCGTATGAGCGATGGTACAGTGGTGGCCTTCGACACAGGCCCCGCAAATGGGCCGATT
>NZ_NHCK01000061.1:0-26094 GCF_002172815.1 Hyphomonas sp. TMED31
GCGGGTCGCCCGTTCTCAGACGTGCCAGCAACCGGTCCCGAACCGCAATTCGCGTGTCCCTGTCCATCAGCGCATCCTTTCTGCGCCGAAGACTTAGCCGGTGCGCTTTCGTCAAACAATGATCCAGCTGTCGCAATCCCCCGCACTCTCAGGATTTTTGGGTACGATAACAATGCGCCCTGCCGTCCCAATCCGGCGCGTGGGCCCTGGAGCTATCATGAGCTTGGTCGGCTTTTCTGGCGATTGCGCCGGCCATTAAAAGGTCTGGAGCCCCACAGGACGAAATCTGGCTCGTCTTCAAGGCTCCCGGCGGATGGACGGCGCTCCCGCGTGCACACGGGGCCACCCAATTCCATCCAACATACCAAAACGGCCCCAGCCAACGGAGCTTCGCTCCATCCGCCAAGGACCGATCAGGCAAAAACCGGACGGGCAATTACCCGGTCCGGCTTTTCATGCTGCACTATTGCTTGGTTTCGACGCCAGGATCATTCTGTGAATAAGCGTCTTCCAGCTCCTGCGTATCCGGCGCGGGCGTCTTGGCGCCAGCCTTGGTCGCCTCAGCGCCCGCGTCTGCATTCAGCGTCCCAGGGGCATTAGGGTGGCGGCCATCGCGGGGCATCAGGACCGGATTGTTGCCTTCGTCGAGACGTTGGGCGCGCTCTGCTGCCGTGCCGGGGGCATCCGGGCGATCTTTCTGGCCGTCATCTCTCAGGAAGCCATGTTCGCCGTCTCGGGGCTGGTCAGCGGTTTCGCGAAAGCCTGCCTGGTTGGTGTCATCGCGTCCGGGCGTTTCGCCCTCTCCGCGCTGTTGGCTCAAATCGTTTCGGCGCTGGGGATCAATATCTGTCTCGTACTTGCTCATGATGGTCTCCTTTCAGAAAACCAACGGGCCGAACAGCATGGATGTTCCGACGGTTCTAACGGTCGGGTTGTTAAATGGTCGTAATTGGAAAAAAGTCTTCGCTGGGGCGTCAGGCATTCCGATCCGGAAATCGACCCTCGATCGATTTTTTGCCGCTACGCGTCAACGGAAGGAAAGAATGGTGTGCCCTACAGGGGTCGAACCTGTGACCTACTGATTAAAAGTCAGTTGCTCTACCGACTGAGCTAAGGGCACGCCGGAACGCGCGATTTAGGCGACCAGAACGGTCGGGTCAACCGCCTCTTGCACCCTATGGCTTGAAGTCGCCACAATTTTCGCATCACCCTCGCCAGATGAGACGTATATGGCCCCTAATTCCTGTGATTCTTCTGGTTGGCGCCTGCGCCAGCCAGCCTGCACCTGTTCAGCAGAAGACTGATTCGGATGGCAATCTGACGGAAAATGTCGGAGACGCTGCCGGCAGCGCCTACACCCAGACNCGTGACGGCCTNGGCGANGCGGCCCTNTCTCCGCTGGAAGATCTGAATCTGCGCCGCCAGCCNATTCCNGANATCCTGAAAGGCGTCGAAAGCCCCTACAANCTGCCGCAGGAAATGACCTGCNAACANATCACGGCGCAGATNGCGGCACTCGACGCGGTGCTTGGCCCTGACTGGGANACGCCTGTTCCTGACGAGCGGCTGCGCACCGAGAAACTTGCTGATTCTGCGTCAGACGCCACGCTGGNCGCGATTGCGTCAGAGGCGCGTGGTCTGATCCCGTTCCGCGGCATCGTGCGCAAGGCCACCGGCGCNGAAAGCTATGAGAAGAAATACAACACCGCCTTCAAGATCGGCGCNCAGCAGCGCGCCTACCTGAAAGGAATGGGACTGGCCAAGGATTGCCCCCTGCCCGCCCGGCCGGANTTTACNGCAAAGCGGGACCCCACAGCNGTTACCTATAAGGGGGATGCCCCCACNGCCCCGAACGAGCCCGCCGCCTATGANGCCTACNAGCAGAAGCAGCTGNACAATCTTACGCCCGTTCATCCTTCGGACTAGATTTCGTCGACGCCCAGGCTGTCTGCAAACGCGTGCGCAGCGCCTCAAACCGNCCTTCGGCGATGGAGGCGCGGATTTCCTGCATCAGCGCCTGGAAGAACGCGGTATTGTGCCAGCTGAGCAGCATCGGCCCGAGATACTCACCGGCCTTGAACAGGTGGTGATAGTANGCGCGGGAATAGTCCTGGCTCGCCGGGCAGTTCACAGCCTCATCCAGCGGAGACACGTCTTCGGCAAAACGCGCATTCTTCACGTTCACCGGCCCATCCCAGGTCCAGGCCTGACCATGACGCCCTGACCGGGTCGGCAACACGCAGTCAAACATGTCGATCCCGCGCGCAACGCTCTCGACCAGGTCAATCGGCTTTCCGACGCCCATCACATAACGCGGTAGATGATCCGGCAGATGCGGGACCGTCATGTCGATCGTGGCGCACATCTGATCATGCCCCTCTCCTACGGCAAGACCGCCAAGCGCGANACCACCAAAACCTTGCGAGACGACCCCNNTGGCGGATTTCTCCCGNAGGTCNGCATAGTTCGACCCCTGAATAATTCCNAAAAGGGTCTGCNCGTCGCGGTCACCGAAGGCNTCCANCGAACGCTGGCCCCAGTCCAGCGACAAATCGAGACTGCGCTCGGCCTCTTCATGGGTACAGGGATAATCTGTGCATTCATCCAGCTGCATGGAGATATCGGCACCAAGCAGGTCCGCCTGAATCTCGATGCTGCGCGCGGGCGTCAGCCGATGAGTGGAGCCATCAATATGGCTCTGGAAGGTCACCCCATCCGGATCCATCTTGCGCAGCTGCGCCAGCGACCAGACCTGAAAGCCGCCACTATCGGTCAGCATCGGACCATTCCAGTGCGCAAAAGCATGCAAGCCACCAAGACGCTGCACGCGCTCAGCGCCCGGTCGCAGCATCAGGTGATAGGTGTTGCCGAGGATGATATCCGCCCCGGCATCCTTCACCTGATCCATGTAGAGCGCCTTCACCGTGCCGGCTGTGCCGACAGGCATGAAGGCCGGCGTGCGAATGTCGCCGCGCGGTGTTTTCAGAACGCCAGTCCGGGCCTTGCCCTCAGTGGCGGAGATTTCGAAAGGAAAAACTGCCATATCGGCGCTATAGGCGCTCTGGTGCGGCCTGCCTAGACGCGCCTACAGCCGATAGATGCGTCGGGCGGTTTCGCTGAACAGGGCGCGCTGCTCCACTTCCGAATATTTTGCGGCAATCTTCTTCAGCCCGTTCCACAAGACTGAATAGCTGAGCGACCAGCGGTCGACCGGGAAATTGCTCTCGAACATGCATCGCGCCGCGCCGAAGCAATCGATCATGTGATCATAATAGCGCGCCTGCGCCTCCACGAACTCGTCCGAGGTCGGCGGCGTCTCCCGCTCGTGCCAACCCCAGCCATTGTCGGGCATGGCGAGACCGCCCAGCTTGGCGACCACGTTCGGGCAATGCGCAAGGTCGGCCATATCGTCCTGCCATTGTTCGAAAATTTCCTCGCGCTTGTCGGCATAGGGTCCGATTCCGATGGGCGTGCCGAAATGGTCGAGCACCATCGTCGTGTTCGGAACCGCCTTCACAAGATCGAGGTAATCGCGGTTTTGGTGGTGATAGTGCCAGGTGTCATAGGACAGGCCATGCTCCCCCAGCAGCTGAACTCCGCGGCGGAAATCATCATCCGCATAAAGGCGTTCCGGCGCCCGGCCGGGAATGCGCAACGTCGCGCCGCTCGTGTCGCGCGAGCCAGCGTGGCGAATACCGCGGAAGAGCCCCTTGGCGGCCTCCATGTGGGCCTGCAGCACCTCTTCCAGATGCGAACTGCGCAGGTCAGCATGGCCAACTATGCCCGCGATATAGGGTCCGCCTTTCGTCTTCATCTGCTCCGCCGCCGCAACGATGAATTCTGTTTCACCGACGGGTTTCAGATGGTCTGGCCCGTCTTCGCGGTACGCCGCGCCGCATTCCATGAAAACGGTCTGCACAATCTTATGCCCNCTGGTCAGGTCGCTCAGGAATTCCGGCACGTTGTAGTGCATNTCGGNCTGGGGCCAGAGATGATGATGCGGATCGACGATTTCGCGGTCAGGGTCGATGATGTCTTCCTGAACCTGTGCCAGCCAGTCGCTATTGTTGAATACCATCTGCGTCCTCCTGTTTTTGCAGGAGTGTGCGGCCCAGAAACGTGAAAGGCCAGCCCGAAGGCTGGCCAATCGCAAAATCTGTTGTGTCCGGAGATCAGAACTCGATTTCTGCCCCGACCAGTTCCGGCAATTGCAGGATGATCAGCAGGTCGCGCATTTCCTGACGCGCTGCGACATGGCTCATCGTGAAGGATACGTTGGAGCCCTTCTCTGTCAGGTCCAGCAGGGTCAGGCCGGCCGGGAAGAGTTCGCGGTAGATCACACGCTCTGACAGGCCGGGCGCGAGGCGGAAACCGATCCGCTTCGAAAGATTCGTCAGCGCCTCACCGACGCGTTCCTTGTTGCGTGCAGCCAGCGGNGACATGCGGTTGCGCATCACGATCCAGTCAATCGGACGACGCGAGGTCTGCGCCTTCTTCTTGCGGCAGGACCAGACCATTTCGGAGTAGAAACTCGGACGCAGAACTTCCAGCGTCTGCGGGTTCACATCGCCCAGCAGGTCAAAATCCACAAAGCTGTCATTCAGCGGCGTGATCAGCGTGTCTGCATTCACATGCGCCAGTCGGGACAGATANGTGTCGCCTCCCGGACCATCGATGATGATGAAGTCACACGCCTTTTTCAGGCGCGCTACACTGCTGAGGAAGCGTTGGGTTTCTTCGGACTCCGCCTTGTCGAGATCGCGCTCTGTCGAGGCATCCACACGCACGATTTCCGGCATTGGAAGCTTCGCACCGGTGGACTGCATCCAGCGCAGGCGGTTTTCGAGATAACGCGTCAGGCTGCGCTGGCGCACGTCGAGGTCGATGACGCCGACTTTCTTGCCCATCCGCATCAAAGCGACCGACAAATGCATTGACACCGTGGACTTGCCTGCACCGCCCTTTTCATTGCCCACGACAATGACACGGGCCTCGCGCTGCTGCGCTGACAGGTCCGGGCCGCTTACCGTTTCGAGCGGTGCGAATCCATCAGCGGGCATTACGGGCGACTCCTTCAGGGGTATTTCAGCAATTCAGGGTTCAGGCGACGTGGGACATCTCGGCGCTGGCCGGCTTGCCTCTGCTGATCACATCCATGAACAGGTCGGCATCTTCCAGCGGCGCTTCGCCGTAATGTGCAGCCATCGGCTCGCCATCGAAGAGAACATCGTCAGACATGATCGGACCGAACGCAGCCTGCATCGGCAGCTCAGCGCTGACGGGGGCGTGCGCCGCAATGTCGGTCAACAGGCCACGGAGGCTGGAGAGCGTGTNGGAGACACGGCCCAGATCACGGGAATACAGCTCGGCAGATTCGGTGACCGGGCTGCCATCGCGGTCAAACATCCACTCGTCGACCGACGGGTTCAGATACTCTGTAATCGGCTCTGGCATGGCCGTTACAGCTTCCCTGGACTTGCCTGCAGCCAGTCGGAGACCGATAGAAAGCGCGAAGGTTTTAAGCGGAGCGAGAATGCGATGTGTCATGAGTTAGAAATTCCTCCGAATGGGTTAACAACGCGTTTACGAAATCCTCTGGCAGAGTGTTTTAAACAATCCTCAGACGGGAAGTTTTCATAGTGAATTCGACGACAGGTAAGTTAACGGCAGCCGTTCGCTCGCGCGCCGAATTGCAACAACAGGTTCGGGCATGGCGCCAAGCCGGTGAAACTATTGGATTTGTTCCGACGATGGGNGCCCTGCATGGCGGACATCTTTCTCTTGTGGAAAAAGCCGGCCGACATGCCACNAANACCATCGCNAGCATCTTCGTGAACCCCACACAGTTCGCACCGGGCGAGGATTTCGACACTTATCCCCGGGACGAATCGGCNGATNGGGCAAAACTCGATTCGGCNGGCTGCGACCTGGTCTATTTGCCNACAGTCGAGGAAATGTATCCGGAGGGCACGCGCACCAATGTGCGTGTCGAGCAAATGTCGGANCTGCTGGATGGCATTTACCGCCCCCACTTCTTCTATGGTGTGGCCACGGTCGTGGCGCGCCTGTTCCTGCATGTTCAGCCGGATGTCGCCGTGTTCGGCGAAAAGGATTACCAGCAACTCCAGATCATCCGCCGCATGGTGAAGGACCTTGGCTTTCCCATTGAGGTTCTTGGCGGGGAAACGACGCGCGACGCCGATGGCCTGGCCCAGTCGTCGCGCAATCTCTACCTGTCGCCGGAAGAGCGCCGCGCAGCCGGAGCGATGCAGGCCGCGCTTCACCGCGCAGCCATGCGCCTGTCCATCGGCGCGATGCCGTCTGACGTGCTTCAGGAGGCCCGCGACCTGATCATGGCGTCAGGCTTTCGTGAGATGAACTATGTCAGNCTGGTCGATCCCGCTTCATTGGAAGACCTGCCAGACGCGCCCCTGCCCCACGGAACGGTTGCTCGCCTGCTCGGCGCAGCCTGGCTCGGCAAGACGCGTCTGATCGACAATATCAGTGTGACGCGGTGAAATCCGACAAGGCGGCCAGAACGGCCTGATTGTCCTCAGCTGAGCCAACCGTAATGCGCAGACGTGACGGCAGNCCGTAGCCGCCGACCGCACGCACCAGAATGCTGCGCGCCTTGAGGAAATCATTCGCCCCACTCGCGCGCTCGGCCGTGCCGAAATCCGGCAGGATGAAATTCGCATCACTTTGCGGCGTGGGAAGCCCCATTGCATTCAGCGCCTCCNTCATGCGGGTGCGCCATTCAGAATTGTGATCCCGGCTTTTTGTCAGGAAGTCAGCGTCGCGAATGCTCGCCATGCCGGCAGCGACGGCGAGGCCGTTCACATTGAAGGGGCCGCGGATACGCTGGTAAGTCGCCGCNATTTCTTCCGGCATGTANGCCCAGCCCAAACGCAGCGCGGCAAGGCCGTGGATCTTNGAGAANGTGCGCATCATCACGGTGTTGGCCTTGCNGTCNACNAGGTCNCGNATCTGCGCCTCATAATCCGGTCCGACATATTCGGCNTANGCCCCATCGACCACGAACAGCACGTGCGGCGGGAGCGCGTCCTGCAACTGCTTCAGCGCCTCGACGGGCATCATGGTGCCCGTTGGGTTGTTCGGGTTCGCGAGGAACAGGATCTTTGTCCGCTCAGANACCGCGCCNAGNATGGCNTTNACGCCNGCGGTCANATCNGTNTCCGGNACNGTCACNGGCGTTGCGCCNTGCGANANNGCNGAAACGCGNTACATGGAAAAGGCGTGCTCGGTGAACAGGATTTCGTCGCCCGGCCCGGCATAGCTTTGCGTCAGAAGGTGGATGATCTCATCGGACCCCGCAGAGACCACCACACGGCTCGCATCNGCGATTCCTGTTGCCTCNGCGATCGTTTCCCGCAAGGCGCGGTATTCNGGATCGGGATAGACATGCACATCGCCTGCTACGGCTTTCATGGCCTCGATAGCCTTGGGGCTCGGCCCGAACGGGTTCTCGTTCGAAGCAAGCATGATCACGGGGCCTGTGGCGCCGGCGAGTTTGCCACCGGGCACATAGGGCTTGGTCTGGGCGATATGCGGGAGAGGCTTGATCTGGGTCATCGCCGCGCGACTTACACGAAAGCGGCAGTCTGGGGAACTCGCGATTTGCGCGTCAGTCCTTTGGCGCTGCGGTCGATTCGCGNAACATCAGTCGATAATCGAGCAGCTTGTGTCGCGGAGTGTCGCCGTTTGGAGACGCCTCTTCCAGCAACATGCTGACAGCCTCTGCGGCGAGTTCACGGCTTGGCTGGTAGATCGTCGTCAGCGACGGGCTGATCGTGGTGGCCAGCGGCGTGTCGTCGAACCCNACCACGGAAAGCTGTCGCGGAACGTTGATCTGCTTGCGATANGCAACGGCAAGGACGCCAGCCGCCATGTCGTCATTGCTGGCGAAGATCGCCGTGGGTCGACGGTCCTGCCCGAGCATTTTCTCAGCGGCGAGCACACCGGAATCGAAGGTGAAGTCGCCATCCTGGATCAGGTCGGGCACCTTGATGATTCCCGCCTCAGCGAGCGCNTGGCAATATCCGGCAAAACGCCGACGCGCCTGGGCGTGTGTGTCTGCNCCCTTGATGAAGCCGATGCGGCGATGGCCGAGCTTGATGAGGTAGTTNGTCATCTCACGCGCGGCGGCGGCGTCATCTATGGCGACNTCCTGCCCATGCTCGACATCTTCGGCGGGCGCGATGCGGACGAAGGGAATGCCCCGGTCCTGTAATTCCGAGATCAGCTTGTCGTCATCCGAAAGTGGCGGCGTGAGAATGGCGCCGGCCAGCTTGGTTTCTGCGCGCAAGGCNAGAAGCGAAGNATGATTGTCGCTGCAATCTTCCGTGATGAGGCTGTAGCCATAGGCCTGGCAGCGCTGGAGCGCGCCGAGCTGAACTTCGCCGATATAGTTGCGGGAGGGGTTTGCGTAGAACAGGCAGATGATCTGGCTGTGGCGCGCGCGTAAATTCCGGGCATTGTGATTGGTGCGATAGTTGAGCGTCTTGACCGCTTCGAGNACTTTGACGCGTGTTTCTTCGCGNACATTGGTTTCGCCGTTGAGCACCCGGCTGACCGTCTTGAAAGACACCCCGGCCTCGCGCGCCACGTCGATGATTGTGGCGGGCCGGACGTTGCCGGTGGCCCGTTGTGTTTTCAGTCCGTCAGTCATTGCGGCTCCTTGGGTGGAGCCTTCAGGAGCCAAACGGCCTCACTGCCTGCGACAGCCGCAGGCCGATCCGACCACTCATGAAGGCATGGTGGCCAAATCTAGCGTTTTTGTCCCTGCAGTGACAAGGCCTTGCCAATCGGGGCACCCCGCTGGCAAGGCCCGNTACTGTCCTGACTATTTCAGGCTGCGGTTCACCAGGTTTTCGAGCATTTCCTGGCGGCCGCTCGTATGAGACGGGTTGAGGCCCGATTCGGCTGCCTTGTTGGCAATGCTTTCGAGGCTGGCGCCTTCCGACAGCATGAGCTTGCCGAGGTCGGAATTCTCCCAACCGGCATAGCGCTCNGATTTGAGCTTGGCGAGTTCGCCCTTCTCCAGAATGTCCGCCGCGGAGAGCAGCGCCCGCGCAAGCGCGTCCACNCCGCCGACATGTGCGTGGAACAGGTCTTCCACTTCGCTCGACTGGCGACGTACCTTGGCGTCGAAGTTGAAGCCGCCTGTGTCGAGGCCACCGGACGGCAGCAATTCGATCAGTGCCAGCGTGATGTCACGAACGTCCAGATTGAACTGGTCCGTATCCCAGCCATTCTGGTAGTTGCCGCAATTGATGTCGATCGAGCCCATGATGCCGAGTGACACCGCTGTCGCGATTTCGTGCGCGAAGCTGTGGCCTGCGAGTGTGGCGTGGTTTGGCTCNATGTTCACATGGACTTCGTTCTCAAGACCGAACCGCTTGAGGAATCCGTATACGGTTGCCGAGTCGAAATCATACTGATGGTACATTGGCTCGTGCGGTTTCGGCTCGATCAGGATCTTGCCCTGGAAACCGATCTTGTGCTTGTGGTCCACAACCATCGCCAGGAAGCGGCCGAAATTGCTCAGCTCACGGTCGAGGTCTGTGTTCAGGAGCGTGTCATAACCTTCACGGCCACCCCAGAGCACATAGTTCTCACCGCCAAGCGCTTCAGTCACTTCCAGACAGTCACGCACCTGACGCACGGCGCAGGCCGCGACTTCCGGGTTTGGATTGGTCAGGCCGCCGGCCCCGAAGCGAGGATTGCTGAACAGGTTTGCGGTGCCCCAGAGCAGCTTGACGCCGGTGGCTTCCTGATAGGCNGCAAGGCGATCGGCCTGGCGCTTGAAATTGTTCGACAGCTCGTTCGGCGTCGCTGACTCTTCNGTGACGTCGACATCGTGGAAGCANTAGTAAGGCAGGCCCAGCTTGCTGAAGAATTCAAAGGCTGCGGCCATCTTCGCATCGGCTGCGGCGCGGTCATTCGCGGCGCCATGCCAGGGGCGATTGAACGTGCCACCGCCGAAAACGTCAAAGCCGTCCCAGCAGAAGGTGTGCCAGTAGCAAACCGCCATGCGCANATGGTCTTCCATCCGCTTGCCCATGACCATCTGGTCCTTGTTGTAATAGCGGTAGGCCAGCGGATTGTCGCTGTCTGGTCCTTCAAACTTGATCGGGTCAATGCCCTTGAANACGGGGTCACCGTCCACTTTGATCTGTCCGTCAGCCATTGGTCATATCTCCTTAGAAGGTATCTTTCAGGGTACGGTACAAAGTACCGAATTTCTCATATTTCGGGGCGAGCTTGTGGATGTCTGCTTCCTTCGGCTCGACGATTTGCAGCACTTCGGGCGCTTCAAACATTTCTTCGATCGATCCGCCCAGCACCGAATAACGGGCCAGTCTCGCCGCGCCGTAGGCCGGCCCGGTCGCCGCGCCATCGCGGTAAACCATCGGACGATCCAGAACGGCTGACAGGATGCGTCCCCAATAGGTGGACTGCGCCCCGCCGCCGATGACGGAAATGGAATGCACATCAACGCCGGACTCGACCAATGCCCGGAAGCCNTCTGCCATNCCGAAGGCAACGCCCTCCAGCACGGCCTGCCCGATCTGTGCGGACCCGGAATCATGGGTAAGACCAAACAGGACACCCGACGCGTGAGGATTATTGTGAGGTGTGCGTTCGCCAGACAGATAGGGGAGGAAGAATTCAGGCCCGGTCAGGCCCGCCTCTGTCTGCGCAAGGCGCACAAGTTCACCCGCATCGGATGTCCCGGTCAGTTTGACGGCCCAGTCGAGNCANCTTGCGGCGCTCAACATGACCGACATGAGGTGCCAACGCTCCGGCAGGGCATGACAGAAGGCATGCGCCGCAGACTGAGGGTTGGAACGGAATGTGTTGCCTGCAACGAAGATGACACCGGATGTGCCGAGCGAGAGCAGCGCCTCACCCTCGTCAATCACGCCGACGCCCGCCGCACCGGCGGCATTGTCCCCGCCCCCGGCGACGACCGGGACGCGATCCATGCCCCATGCCTCAGCCGCCTCCTGGCGCAGGATGCCAGTCACTTCGTGGCCTTCATAGAGTTTTGGCATCTGGTCGACGGTCAGGCCGCACGCGGCGAGCAATTCTTCAGACCATGTCCGCTCNGCCACATCCATCCAGAGTGTTCCGGACGAATCCGACATGTCGGATGCAAGCTCNCCTGTCATCCGCAAGCGGACGTAATCTTTCGGCAGCAGGACTTTTGCGACTTTTTCNAAGGCCTCAGGCTCATGACGGCGAACCCATTCGAGCTTCGGCGCAGTGAACCCCGGCATGACGAGATTGCCACCCTTCTCGACAAANGCNGGCGTGTTTTCCTGCAATTCGCGGCACTCATCAAAGCTGCGCCCATCATTCCAGAGAATGGCCGGACGGATNGGCGCAAGGGATTTGTCGAGCAACGTCGCGCCATGCATCTGACCTGACAGGCCGATGGCTTTCACCTTGTGGCGACGGTTCACGTCCAGCTTGGCAACGGCCATGTTGGTGGCCGTCCACCAGTCGGACGGGTTTTGNTCNGACCATAGNGGCTTCGGNCGCGAGATCGGNAGNTCTGCCTGGCTGACTTCGATCTGCCGGCCCGCCTCATCGATCAACGCCGCCTTGACGCTGGATGTGCCAATATCAATCCCNAGAAACACGTNTCCAATGTCCTCCCTGGCAGTCGATCTGAACGCGACNGCTCGTAAATGATAACGCTATCATTNCATATCTGCCACCTCAAGAGCGCAAGATCAATTCGGAAAAACTCGCAANTCTGTCGCATCCCANTCCAAGAGAGNAGCCGATGCGCCTTTTCATGTTAGCGTTCTCATGCTTTTTAGCGNCAAACAGAACAATATGGGAGACCCGCAGTGGCTGATTCCCCTGCGCTGGCGCAGCTTTTACTTGAAAATGGACCCCTGACTTTGACGCTCCTGCCCGGCCTTGGCGGCAGTGTGGGTGCGCTGAGGCACAATGGAGAGGACGTGTTGCGCCCCCTGTCCCCGGATGCAGAGCCAAGCCCGCTTGAGACCGCTGGCTTCCCCCTCTTCCCGTTTTCAGGCCGAATCTCGGATGGGCACTTCACATGGCAGGACCGCCGTGTGGCGCTGCAGCCGAACTTCCTGCCCGAGACGCACGCCATTCATGGCCAAGCCTGGCTGAGCGCGTGGCGGGTGGCAGACAGTGATGAGGCGCGCGCGCGCCTCGTGTTCGAGTATGAACGCGGCGACTGGCCCTGGCGCTATCGTGCCGAACAGGACTTTCGACTGCTGGAAGACGGGCTGGAACTGACCCTGTCCCTCACCAACAAGTCAGACGAGTTGATGCCCGCAGGCTTCGGCTGGCATCCCTATTTTCCGCGCCAGGACGCGCGCGTGAAGGTGGCCGTGGATCGCATCTGGAAAGCAGAGACCGGCATGATCCCGGATCAGCTGACCCAGCCAACCCCGGCAGAAGACCTGACGGACTGGCGCGTGGTCGACCAGCTTGATCTCGACAATGCCTACACAGTAGCGACACCGNGCGCGGAAATGGAGTGGCCAGGCCGCCGCCTGCGCGTTGATATGACATCAGACCCCGCGCTGGGTCATGTCGTCGTTTACGCGCCGCCGGGGCAGGATTTCTTCTGCGTCGAGCCNGTCAGCCATGCGCCCGACGCGGTGAACANCNNGCATNCNGCAGACGTCACCGGCCTGAAAACCCTGTCTCCAGGCGAGACGCTTTCTGCAAAAATATCGCTTAAAATCAGTGCTGTCTGACTGCGCTANCTGACGCGCTTGACGGAATCGCGTTCGATGATTGCGACATCCAGAACCGGGTGCAGGTCCTTGCCTGCCTGATCCTCGTCCCCGATGAATGAGGCGAGNAGGTCCACTGACTGATAGCCCATTTCGGCAATCGGCTGGCGCACGGTTGTGAGCTGTGGCCAGATCGCGCTGGCAATCGGTGTGTCATCGTAGCCGACAACGGAAATGTCTTCGGGCACACGTTTGCCATGCCGGAAAGCGGAAGCGATCACACCTGCCGCCATGTCATCATTGCTCGCAAAGATGGCCGTTGGCGCGTCTGCCATATCGAGCATCCGGTCGGCCGCTTCCATGCCACTGCGATAGGTAAAGCGACCCCGNCGCACGAGGTCNGGGTCNATCTCAAGCCCGGCCTCCGCCATCGCCATCTGGAACCCGCTATAGCGGCGATGGGACGAGATCTGGTCTTCCGCACCGATCACGAATCCGATGCGCTTGTGGCCTCGCTCAATCAGGTATTCTGTCATCTGCTTTGCAGCGGCCTCGTCATCGATCGACAGGCTGGTGCCGGACCCGGACCGTGTGCGCGGCGCGATCAGGACACAGGGAATGCCAACTTCATCCAGCTTGGACAGGAGCAGGTCATCTTCGCTGAGCGGGGGCACGACGAGGATGCCGTCCAGCCCGGCGCCGCTGACNCGGCCGACGAGTTCGTCGACATCTTCAGGCTCTTTGTAGGAGGAGAAATCTTCCAGCACCAAATGGTGCCCCGCCTCGCGGCAGCGGTTCATTGCGCCGATCAGCAATTCGCTGAGATATGAATTGCTGGGATTGTTGAAGATCATGCCGATGAATAGCGAGTTGCCGCCTGCCAGACTGCGCGCGAGCAAATTGGGCCGGTATTTGAGCTCGCGAATTGCCTCTTCGACGCGTGCACGGGTGGCCTCCCGCACAACATCGCGCCGGTTCAGGACGCGCGACACGGTCATCTGGGACACTCCGGCGAGTTCCGCCACTTCCTTGATGGTTGCGTGTTGCCGGCGTCCCGACTTTGAAATTTTTTCGGCCATTCTTTTTATTCTCTTCCCTCAGCGGGTCGCACTACCCGCTGTTCCTCAATTATCGCGCATATTCTCAACTATGAACATCAAACGGTTTCTGTAATTTTTACAAGACGATTCAGGCAGATGGCGAGTCGTGTCGCACCCTAGGCCCGAACAGGTGCCGCACGCAGCGCCGCTGCAACGGCATCGTGCATGAGTTTCGGGCGATAGTCGGAATCATACAGGGTTGGACGCTTCGCGATCCCGTCTTCGCGGGGCTTGAAGCCCTGAAGCCAGCTGTGATTGTCAGCGATGCCCCAGACGAGAAGATCCTTTGTCTGCTCATAGCTGAACATCATGTCGAGATAGTCGCGCGTAAAGGCCGCGATTTCCCGATCCCTCTGGGCAATTCCGGGCACCATCATGGAATCATTCACGTCGAATTCAGTGAGATAGATATCGAGCCCCATGCCGATCGCCTCTTCCACGAAGGCCCGCCAGATCTTCTGCTGGGTGGCNGTGAACGCCGATGGCGGGGCATCATTGGAATGGCTNTGGATGCCGAGCGCATCAATTGGCGCGCCATTGCGCTTCANCCGTTCGAGGATACGCAGCACGNCGGAACGATGTTTTTCATGGCTCGGTTCCCAGCTCATGTAATCATTGTAGGCCAGCGTGGCATTCGGCGCCGCGGCGCGGGCGGAATGGAAGGCGAAGTCCAGGACATTCGCGCCCATCGCACGCGTGAAAGAGGTTTCGCGAATATCCCCCGTTTCCGGGTCGATGGTCTCGTTCACCACATCCCAGGAATAGATGAAGTCTGAATGGCGAGAGGCGACGCGTTCGATATAGCCGCCCAGCAGCGCTTCGGCCTCAGCGGCGCTGGCGAATTGCTTTTGATTGACCCAATCCGGCAACCAGTCGGGATGTTGCCAGATCAGCGTGTGCCCCCGCATGCCCAGCCCGTTTGCCTTGGCGAAATTCACAAGTGTATCGCCGGGCACCCAATTCATCGCATCGGGGGTTGGCTGGATGGTATACATCTTGTGCTCATTCTCGGCCACGATCACCGCGCAATCGCGCAGGACGATGTCGAGGTATTCAGCCTGATTGACTTCGCGGGCATCCATGGACGTGCCGAAGCGAATGCCTTTTGCCGCCGCGAGGTCTTTCAGCGGGGGTGTTTCCCCTGAACGGGCAGATGTCACGCTTTCCGGTGTCGCGCACGCGGCGGTGCCGGCTGCGGATGCCAGCATGGCGAGCGTGTGGCGTCTGGTGAGTCGAGTCATGTTTCCTCCCTTGGGCTCATCGACCTTTTCGGCCTTGGCATCGTAATTATGATAACGCTATCATAGCCAGATCAGAAACCGGGTCCAGACCGGACACGAGCATNAGGGAGCCCAAACAGATGACCGACCGCCCCATTTCACGCCCTGCCGCCGCCAGCGCGCTTGCCATAGCTTTGGCAATGNTGACGGCCTGCGGCGCGCCGGATGCGCCCACCCAGCAGACCGTCACNGAAACATCTGATGCGAGCTTTTCCTATTTCACCTACTCCGGAAACGATCCGGTGTTTGATGCGCCGCTTGAGGAGAATCAGGCCCGCAATCCGATCCTCGCTGGATATTATCCAGACCCAAGCATCGTTAAGGTGGATACGGAGTATTACCTTGTAAACTCCTCCTTCACGCATTTCCCGGGCATCCCGATTTTCCGCAGCCAGGATCTGGTGAACTGGACGCAGATTGGAAATGTGATTGATCGGCCAGACATGCTGGACTTNTCCGGGCTGACCGTATCCCGAGGCGTATTCGCCCCGACGATCGAGTTTCACGATGGCTTNTTCTACGTGATCAATACATGTGTGGATTGCGGCGGCAATTTCATCGTCACNGCAAGGGATCCGGCCGGCCCCTGGTCTGATCCGCAATGGCTGCCCCATGTCGGNGGGATCGACCCGTCGNTCTTCTTTGATGAGGATGGCAAAGTCTACATTCTGAACAATGATGCGCCGGAAGGTGAACCGCTCTATGAAGGCCACCGCGCGATCTGGATTCGTGAAGTCGACGCGGAAACCTTCGAGCCGATTGGCGAGGCCGTGGTCGCGGTAAATGGCGGCGTGGACCTCTCACAACAGCCCGTCTGGATCGAAGGNCCGCACCTCTACAAGGTGGACGGCACCTATTATCTCAGCGCGGCAGAGGGCGGCACCGGACCACAGCATTCCCAGGTCGTCCTGACGGCTGACTCNCCNATGGGCCCCTTTACACCGCATCCGGACAATCCTGTNCTCACGCAGCGCGACCTGCCTGAAGATCGCCCGAACCCGATCACATCTGTCGGACATGTGGACTTCACGCAGGATGATGACGGAAACTGGTGGGCTGTCTTCCTGGGGACGCGCCCCTATCAAGGAAATGAATACAATACCGGGCGGGAAACCTTCCTGATGCCGGTTACCTGGGAGAATGGCGCGCCACGCATTACCGAGCCCGGCGAAGTGATGTCTTATGTGGTAGAGCGCCCGGCCTTGCCCGCTCAATCGCCCGGCCCGCTGCCCCTGACCGGAAACTTCACCTACACGGATGAGTTTGATGAAGCGGCACTGCCGATGCACTGGCTGATGGTGCGCACGCCCTCTGAGCAATGGTATCGACTGGGCGGAGGAAATCTTTTCCTGTCGCCGGACGCGGAACCGATTGGCACGGCCGGACAACCGAACTTTCTGGGACGACGCCAGCAGCACACCAATGCCGAGGCGGTGACCGAAGTCTCCTTCACCGCCCGCGCCCCCGGCGCGGAGGCTGGTATCGCGGCTTTCCAGAATGATGCGGCCTATTACACGCTCGGCGCAAGTGTGGACGCAGATGGCACGCCTGTGGTGCGGCTGCGCAAGCGATTTGGCGACGACATGCCAGAGACGGGCGAAGTCGTGGCAGAAGTCCCCGCTGCCTCAGGCAATGGCGAGCCGCTGAAGCTCAAGATCGTGGCGCGGGGGCCGGAACTCGATTTCTACCAATCCGGCACGGAAGGCAATTGGCAATCCGTTGCGCTGGAGCAGGATGGGACCATCCTCAGCACGGACAAGGCGGGCGGCTTCGTCGGCACGCTGTTCGGCGTCTACGCCCAAAACGGATCGTCCGACTAACCAAAAAAAGGCGGCCCGGAACTGGGCCGCCTTTATATTCCCTTGTGGGAAAGCGCCTATTGCTCAGCGCACTCCACATCTCCGGTCGATGGCTCAAGCCGGACATCCGCAATCGCGACCGTGCCTGCCTCAACCGTTCCAATCACAGCCGGAATATCGACGTGTTCAAGATTGGTCAGACCCATGCAGGCCGTTGGCGCACGATACTCTGCCCACTCGTCTCCGGTAACCGTGAAGACCTCAACCGTCTCGCACTGTCCACTCTGATCGCAGGAGCCGCTGATCGCCAGCTTGTGCTCGCCGCCATCCGGCACTTTGGCCGCGAAGACGATATCCAGACCGGCTTCGCCCGCATCGCTCAAATCGACAGCGTTCGCGAAGGAGCCGATATAGAGCGCGCCTGATGGCTCGGACCATGACATGACCAGCGCATCTTCCTGAATCTCATAGTCTGTCCGTGAGACAGAGAGACCGGCCAGTTCCGTTGCACCGGCTGGAAGCGTCGTATACGACCCTTCAAAAGCAAGCAGCGCGCTCCAGCGATCACCGGGACGACCGCGCTTGAACAGCGTCCGTGGATCTGCATTGCCTTGCAGGTCTTCCGACAGGCCAGGGTCTTCGCTCAACTCGCCGAGATTGGTCGCGGTGTCGCCATAGCTGAGGCCGTAGCCATAGGCGAACAATGGCTCATACGGCGCATCTTCAGAGTTCAGCAGGCCCGGCTGTGCGGAGGCTGGCCACGAGAAAGACAAACGCCCTGTGAAGTCATGCTCCGGCTCCGTCTGGAACAGGACGTCTGCAATACCGCCCCCTTCAGAGCCCGGCAGCCAGGCCGCAACGAATGCGTCGGAATCATTGATCTCTGGATTCACCCAGAGCGGACGCCCGGACAGGAAGACCGATACAACCGGCACGCCTTTGTCCTTGAAGGTTTCCAGCGTCTCGGTGTCAAAGCCATTCGGTACGAAATCCATCGTACGGATGTCACCGATGCCTTCAGCATACGGGTTTTCGCCATAGACGGCGATCACGACATCGGCGTCCACATCCGATTCCCCGGAAGGGTCGAAGACAAGCGTGCCGCCACCTGGCAGCAGCGCCTTCTCGATGCCCTCGAGAATGGATTCACCATTCGGGAAATAGCTGTTCTCATATCCGCCGCCCTGCCAGGACAGGGTCCAGCCGCCAGCGGCCTTCGTGATGCTGTCTGCGCCATCGCCGATAACCAGAACGGTCTGGTCTGTGGACAGAGGCAGGAGATTGTCATTGTTCTTCAAGAGGACAAGCGATTCCCGCACTGCGCGGCGAGCCACTTCGCGCGCTTCATCCGTGGCGAGCAGGCTTTCATCATTTGCGCCCGGACGCGCGCTTGGTGCCGGCTTGTCGAAGATGCCATAGGCGAGCTTCACACGCAGGATGCGGCGCACGGCGTCATCAAGGCGTTCCATCGGGATGTTGCCATCCTTCACGTGCTGCAGCGTGCTGTCATACAGGCCACGCCAGCTGTCCGGCGCCATATACATGTCGAGGCCGGCATTCAGAGATTGCGGGCAGTCCGTATTCGTACAACCTGGTACCTGGCCATGACCATTCCAGTCACCCACAACNAATCCGGTGAAGCCCATACGGTCTTTCAGAACCTCGGTCAGCATGGCGTGGCTGCCATGCATCTTCACGCCCTGCCAGCTTGAGAAGGACGACATNACNGTCTGCACACCGGCTTCGAGCGCGGTGAAATATCCCTGTGCGTGAATGTCGATGATCTGCTGTTCGGTCGCCTGCGTTTCACCCTGGTCGATGCCGTCCATTGTGCCGCCATCGCCAACATAGTGCTTCGCGCTAGAGATCACCCGACCATTACCGAGGAAGTCTTCATCACCGGGGCGCCCCTGTAGTCCGTAGACGATCCGTTCGGCATATTCGCGGACGATTTCCGGGCTTTCGGAATATCCTTCATAGGTCCGTCCCCAGCGATCATCGCGCGGCGTGGCAATGGTGGGCGCAAAGGTCCAGTCATGACCGGACACGATCAACTCTTCTGCCGTGATGCGGGCAATATCTTCGATCAGGTCCGGATTGTTCGCGGCGCCAAGGCCGATATTGTGCGGAAAGATGGTCGCCCCGGCGAGGTTGGCATGGCCGTGGACGGCATCAATGCCCCAGATGATCGGAATTGCAATCTCGACGCCTTCCGGGTCGACGGAGGCCTCCCAATAGGCATCGGCCGCAGCGATCCAGGCATCCATCGGCGCGAAGGCCTCATCGCCGGGCGCGGAGCTGCCGCCGCTCAACACAGAGCCGAGACGGTATGTCTTCACATCTTCCGGCGTGACACTGTCGCTGTCCGCCTGAATCACCTGGCCCACCTTCTGTTCCAGAGTCATCTTCGACATGATGTCGTCGATCTGCGCCTCAATCGCCGGGTCGAGTGCGGGAACCGTAATCTCCGGCCATAGCTCCGGCGTCACGACAAGATCGCGTTCAGTCATCAACGCGGTTTGCACCGGTTCGGCAACAGTCAGCGTTTCAGTCGTCTCGGCCTCTATCGGTGTGTTTGCGCAGGCGGCAACCAATGCCACACAGGCGACGCCACCCAGCAGTGAAATGATTGACGATTTCCGGACAGCCTTGGCCATCGCGACCTCCCTTGTTGATTTGTAAAAATCGCCCTCGCCGAACGTCCGGCGAGGGCGGAATGGTCGAAGGGCCCTAGCCCTGCATTTCCTCAAGCTCGAGTCCCTTGGTCTCGCGGACCGCCTTGAACACGAAGAAGACCGAGATCAGCGCGCACACGGCATAGAAGCCATACGCACCAGCCAGACCGATACCAGCCGTTGCCAGCATGATCGGGAAGGTCATCGTGATGGCGAAGTTGGCAATCCACTGAGCAAAGCCNGAGATGGCGAGACCCGCGCCGCGCACCTGATTCGGGAACATCTCACCGAGCGCCACCCACATGACCGGGCCCCAGGATGCGTTGAAGAACACAACATAGGCGTTCGCTGACAACAGGGCGATCAAGCCATAGCTGCCCGGCAGGCTGACGGCGCCATCCACCGTGACCGCATTGGAGAAACAGACCACGAGCAGTGCCAGNGTGACCGTCATGCCAACGGAGCCGACCCAGAGCAGCGGCTTGCGGCCGATCCGGTCGATCAGCAGAAGCGCGATGATCACAGCCACAATGGAGACTGCCCCGGAGATGATGTTGATAAGCAGGGCATCGCTTTCGGAGAAGCCGACCGCCTGCCAGAGAACCGCACCGTAGTAGAAGACGACGTTGATGCCGACCAGTTGCTGGAACACAGCCAGCCCGATGCCGACCCAGACGATTGGTTTGAAGCCGAACTGGCCCAGCGCATCCTTGAGAGATGGCTTGTGGTCATTGGCGAGCGACTCTTCGATTTCGTCGACCTTGCGGTGCGCCGCTTTTGCGCCGGAGAGACGTGTCAGGATCGAACGCGCCTGATCCGTCGACCCCTGGGCGACGAGGAAACGCGGGCTTTCAGGAATGAACAGCAAGGCGACGAGGAAGAAGGTTGCCGGCAGCAATTCCATCCAGAACATCCAGCGCCAGGCTTCAAAGCCGAGTANCCANTCATTCATGGCTGATCCACCGGTCGCCTGCGCGATCAGATAGTTCGAGACGAAAGCGATGAAGAGGCCACTAATGATCGCGACCTGCTGGATCGAGGACAGNCGCCCGCGATACTTCGCCGGAGCAACCTCGGAAATATAGGCTGGCGACATGACGCTGGCAGCGCCGACGGCCAGTCCGCCGATCACGCGATAGATCACGAACTCTGTCGACGATCCCGCAACACCGGACCCGAAAGCCGAAATGATGAAACAGACTGCCGCCACGATCATCATCGTACGGCGGCCAAAGGCATCTGACAGCGTACCGGCCAGTGCCGCGCCGACAGCACAGCCGAGCAGCATGGAGGCCACGTTAAACCCGGTGCCGATATCCTGTGAATTAAAGGCCACGCGCAGGCCA
The DNA here is from genome assembly GCF_002172815.1 of Hyphomonas sp. TMED31. NCBI lineage: Bacteria > Pseudomonadati > Pseudomonadota > Alphaproteobacteria > Hyphomonadales > Hyphomonadaceae > Hyphomonas > Hyphomonas sp. TMED31. The sequence goes on from NZ_NHCK01000061.1 coordinate 20,950, forward strand.
TCAACCGTTCCGTTGATTACGCCCGAGTCGAAGCCGAAAAGAAATCCGCCGATCGTGGCGACGGCGGTGATCAACAGAACCTGGCCAAAACTGCCCTGTCCTGCATCTGTGTTTACAGTCGTTGATGCGTCGCTCATTCCCGCGCGCCCTCCCATTTATCGCGGCAGGCAACCCCCTGCCCGCTTGTCTGCTTATTCCGAAGCGTAGCCTCGAATGTTATCGCACAACAAGGAGCCCATCAAAATCAAGTTGTCAACGTTGACACGTATGAGAATTTTNGTGGGCAATGCGAGTCAGTGCGATGGCGAACGGCCAGATGCGCACCAACGGGCGGTCAGGTCCAGAGTGACGTGAAGAACGTTACGGCGTTATTTATCCGTCGCACAGCTCTGATTATAGGACGCGATGTCCTGATTGAACTGGCGGGCAAGTGCCTGCAGGGCCTGTTCGGTGCCCATCAGCTCTTTCTTCGCTGCCTGGTAGGCCGACTTGTTCTGCTCCGCCTTCTCAGCGTGGGAGGCCGATGCGAGACGGTGGATCTCCGCATCTTCCCAAGCTTCGCCCTTCGCCTCGACGCTTTCGGCCAACTTGTCCCGCTTCACTTGCAACGCTTCGATCTCAGCCTTCTTTGGGGCCATGGTTGCGGCCATTGCCTTGCAGCGCTGAACGTCCGCCGCCGTCATCGCCTGGGCGATAGCGGTTTGCGTAACAGCAACAANCAATGCAGCAGCAACAACAGATCTCATCATGGAAGGGGCCTTTCTCTCTCGTGTCGGCTTTATGGCAGGATGTCACTGAAGCAAAGCTGAACGCGCCTGCCCCGGAAGCGCCCCATTTCAGGATGGATCGCGGGCCAGGCCTTCATTGCGGCGGCCAATNATCACNGCGTCCATNATCCCGAAGATTGCGGCGAAATCCGTAAGCAGCTCCCGCACGCGGTCCACGCTGTCGAGCGGCTTGAACATGCTGCCCGGCTCAAACAGGTCGCCACCTTCCAGCGTGATGAACATCTCGCCGCCATCAAAACAGGCCTTCAGACGACCTCCATGAAAGGCTTTCTCCAGATCGACGAGATTTTGCATCAGATCCGGCGTCAGCAGGAAGCGGCTCTCGACCTGATCGGTCGTGTATACCTCGAAAATCTTTTCAAACACCGGATCTTCCAGCGACGCCCGGCTCATGCCCTTGCCGCCGCCGAAGCGGTTGAAGAAGCCGGCATCCCGCGTGATCAGGGTGCGGCCATAAAATGTTTTCGTGAACTGGAAGCGCAGGCATTGGCCTTTGAACACCGTCACCCAATGCGTCCGGGTGCGCCCCTTGGAATCAGTTGAGGATCGCCGCTCCTCCAGATGAGCTTCAAACAATTCAAAATCGACGCCGTGCCGCTGGCCTGTCAGCAGGTCCTCATAACTGGCACGGTCCCAGATGGGTACGGTGCGGACATGGCGATGCTTGTAAATCGACTCAACCGAGCCGGGNTCAGCGGTGAAGTTGAGACCCAGTTCACGCACGACCGGAAGNACGATCAAATCCTTCGCCTCCTTCCCCAGTCGCCGGACATCGCGGCCGCCCCAGTAAAGATACCCAATCCCGATAACGACCGCGATGATCGCGGCAATAGGGTGACGCACCAGAAACGCGCCGGCCAGTCCGCCAATCACGGCCAATGCAATGCCAACATATCGCGCNTGGCGGGCCTTCGCGACGGCGTCCTGACGTTCGGCCTCGCGGGTCAGCAAGGCAGGCCGGATCTCATCCTGAAACAGGCGCGGAAACCCNTGAAACTCTTCTGGCAGGTCGCCCAGGGCCTTCAGCACATCCGGATCGACCGGCTNCTGCGTTGNGCGGGGATCAATCGGAGGGGTATCCTGAGTCATCTGGGGCGGCCTCTAGCAAACAGACCGCCCCAGTTAAGCTTGGATTCGTAGCGGGTAAAACCCGTGTCAGATATCTGCGTAGACGTGTCGCTCGCCTTCGAAGCCCGGATGGGTCGTNGCGCCCTTGTGGNCCGGACCAACCAGCGCTGCGAATTTGTGCAACGCGCCGGAGCCATAGGCCGTGACGCGCGGTTTCCATTCGCGCTTGCGATCTTCCAGTTCGGCGGGCGTCAGGCGCACATCAATCGTGCCCTTCTCGGCGTCGATCGTGATGATGTCACCATCCTTGATCAGGCCGATCGGGCCGCCTTCCTGCGCTTCCGGACCAACATGGCCGATGCAGAAACCACGGGTCGCGCCNGAGAACCGGCCATCGGTGATGAGGGCCACCTTGTCGCCCATGCCCTGGCCGTAGATCGCGGCAGTGGTCGACAACATCTCGCGCATGCCAGGGCCGCCCTTTGGCCCCTCATAGCGGATGACCAGAACGTCGCCTTCCTTGTATTCGCGATTGGTGACGGCCTTGAAGCAGGCTTCTTCCCCATCAAACACACGGGCCGGACCGGAGAATTGCAGCGCGTGCAGGCCAGCCACTTTCACAATGGCACCGTCCGGCGCAAGCGATCCCCACAGTCCAACGACCCCGCCCGTTGGCGTGATCGGGTCTGTCGCCGGGTGGATGACTTTCTGGTTCGGATCCCATTCGATATCTTCGAGATATTCCGCCCAGGTCTTGCCAGTCACCGTGAGGCAATCGCCATTGATCAGACCGGATTCGTGCAGCGTCTTCATCAGCATCGGCACGCCGCCCGCTTCACCGAAATCCTTGGCCACATAGTCGCCGCCAGGCTTCAGATTGGCAATGTAAGGTGTCTTCTGGAAGATCTTCGCAACGTCTTCGAGATCGAACTTCACGCCGCACTCATGCGCCATGGCAGGCAGGTGCAGCGCTGCATTGGTGGAGCCGCCCGTCGCGGCGACGACGATGGCGGCATTCTCGAAAGCTTCGCGCGTACAGATGTCCCGCGGGCGCAAATTCTTCTCAAGCAGCTGCATCACGACTTCTCCGCTGGCCACAGCGTAGCCATCGCGGTCGGTGTAGGGGGCTGGCAGCGCAGACGACAGCGGCAGCGCAAGGCCGATGGCTTCGGACACACACGCCATAGTATTGGCCGTGAACTGGCCACCACAGGCACCATCGCCCGGACAGGCCACTTTCTCCAGGGCGTGCAGCTTCTCGTCCGTCATGGAGTTGGACCCGGCCGCATGCGCACCGACAGCCTCGAACACGTCCAGCACCGTCACGTCGCGCCCCTCATAGGAGCCCGGCAGGATGGAGCCGCCATAGAGGAAGACGCTGGGCACGTTCAGACGCAGCATGGCCATCATCATGCCCGGCAGGGATTTGTCACAGCCTGCAATGCCGACCAGCGCATCATAGGAATGGCCACGCATCGACAGTTCGACGGAGTCCGCAATCGTGTCACGGCTGACCAGTGAAGACCGCATGCCTTCATGGCCCATNGCGATGCCGTCGGTNACNGTNATGGTGCAGAATTCGCGTGGCGTGCCGTCNCCCTTCTTCACGCCTTCAGACGCGGCATGCGCCTGGCGCATCAACGCGGTGTTACACGGGGCCGCCTCATTCCAGCAGGATGCAACGCCGACCAGCGGCTTTTGAATGTCCTTGGTCGACAGGCCCATTGCATACAGGTAGCTGCGGTGAGGTGCGCGCTCCGGACCTTCGGTAACGTGGCGGGAGGGCAGTCTTGATTTGTCCCAGGTCTTGCTCATGAGGGTGTTCTATCCTGTTTGGTGTTGATTGCCCCTAGCGCGCAATCCTTTTGCGGAAAAGAGGCTAATCGTCGCCATAGATGGCAGTTCTTGCCCCGGAAGGGTCAACGACGCCCCGGTACATGCCNTCCGAATTGAAGACAAAGGCGAAGGTGCCATCCGCGCCGATGACGATTACGCCGCCATCGCCGCCCAGTTCTGCNACTTCGCCCAGCGCTGTTTNGGAGGCCTGTTCAATTGTCTCGCCGNCCAGCTTTACCCGGTCGCAGATCGTTTTTGCCACGCCGACGCGGATGAAGTACTCACCATGCCCGGTCGCAGAAACGGCGCAAACGCCATTCTCTGCATAGGTCGCCGCGCCGATCAGCGGGGAATCNCCAACGCGGCCAGCAGCTTTCGCCGTCATGCCGCCCGTTGTCGTCGCCGCTGCAAGGTTACCGTCCTTGTCGATGGCAACCGCGCCGACCGTGCCGTGGCGATCTTCGGCGGTACGCTGCCTGTTTTTCAATACACGCTCCAACGCGTTCTGCCGACGCTCCGTGTAGAAGTAGGAATTGTCGACCATGTCGAGGCCCTGCCCCTCGGCGAAGGNATCCGCACCATCCCCAGAGAACATGACATGTTCGGACCGCTCCATCACGGCGCGGGCGGCCTTGANGGGATTGCGCACGCGCTTCACGCCCGCCACAGCACCAGCATTTCGCTCGCGACCATCCATGATCGATGCGTCGAGTTCGTGTTCCTGGCTGGCTGTCATCACTGCGCCATAGCCGGCATTGAACAGCGGATCGTCTTCCATCGGGATGACCGCCGCCTCAACCGCATCAAGCGCGCTGCCGCCCGAGCGCAGAACATCAGCCCCGGCTTCAAGCGCGGTTTCCAGCGCCGCGGTGTAGGCCGCCTCCATTTCCGGACTCATGCCATCGCGCGTGATCACACCGGCGCCGCCATGAATGACCAGCCGCCATTCAGGCATGTTCGGCTCGGCCTCTGGCGCCGTGGGCGTGGCGCAAGCGCCCAGCAAGACCGCCGCAGCGGTCATCAGGTAGCGAAGGGTCATGAGGGAAGCTCCTGTTCATCCGGATCAGGATGCCCGCAATGATCAGAGACCTTCAAGCCCCTTTCGGGCAACTTTCAGCTTTTCGCGCCGGGCCGTCCAGTCAACGATGCGCTCGCGGTTTTCCTCGACAATCTCTGCTGGCGCGCGCGAAACGAATTTCTCGTTCGACAGCTTCTTCTCGGTCGAGGTGATGTCCTTGTCGAGCTGGGCGAGTTCCTTGTCGAGCCGTTTGCGGGCTTCGTCGATGTCGACAATATCCGCGACCGACAAGGCCGACATGGTTTCGCCGATAACTGCCGTGACAGCGCCGTCGGGGGTGGTGTCGGTCATGGAGATGTCTTCCAGCCGCGCAAGACGCTTCAGGACATCCTCATGCGTCATTGCCCGGTTTTCGATCTCCGCACCGGCATTGAC
>NZ_NHCK01000062.1:0-61578 GCF_002172815.1 Hyphomonas sp. TMED31
GCTGGGCGACCTCGAGCAGCAGACGGTTGCCGTTATTGTCTGTTTCGAGCGCGTTCAGGATGGCGGGCAGTTCGCCGTCGAATTCGACGTCGACAACAGCACCGATAACCTGGGACACGCGGCCTTTAGCGTTTGCGGGAGTGCTCATGCGGGTCGTCTCCTTTGGAGCGGGTATATGGATTCAGTCTTGGCCATTTAGAGTGCCTCAGCACCGGAGATGATCTCGATCAGCTCCTTGGTGATCTGGGCCTGGCGTGCGCGGTTGTATTGCAGTGACAGCGAGTCAATCATTTCGCCGGCATTGTTGGTCGCGTTGTCCATGGCCGTCATGCGGCTGGCCTGCTCGCCTGCTGCGCTTTCCAGCATGGCAGACAATATCTGGGTATTGATATAGCGCGGCAGCAGCGTTTCCAGAATGGCTTCCTCGGATGGCTCATAAATGTAGAGCGCGTTGCCAAGATCGACCGTTTCGGATTCTTCCGGAGCTGATGCCGGGATGAGTTGCTGTGCAGTCGGAACCTGGCTCAACACGTTCTTGAACTGCGAATAGACGAGTGTAGCCACGTCGAAGTCGCCCTGGTCGAATTCGAGCGTCAGCTTCTTGCCGAGGCCAATCGCGGATTCCGAGAAATCACCGCCCTTGACGTCAGAGAGGTCGACATGGCCAACGAACAGATCGCCATATTCGCGGGAAAGCTGTTCACGTCCCTTCTTGCCGACAGTGAGGATTTTCACCTCCTTGCCCTCGGCGCGAAGCTCGTCGATTTTCTGCTTGGCCAGCTTCACCACATAAGTGTTGAAGCCACCTGCCAGGCCACGCTCGGCTGTCAGCACGACAACAAGATGNGTCTTGTCTTCACCGGTGCCGGTCAGAAGCTTTGGCCCACCAGCGCCAGCTGATGCCGACAGGTTTGCCAGCACGGACGCCAGACGCTCGGCGTATGGACGCGCAGCCGTCGCAGCGTCTTGCGCCCGCTTCAGCTTCGCGGCCGCGACCATCTGCATGGCCTTGGTGATCTTCCGCGTGGATTTCACGCTTCCGATCCGGTTCTTGAGGTCCTTCAAGCTGGGCATGTCAGGCCTTCTGGTTCTTCGTTCTCAAACTGCGGGCGAAATCAGGCGAACTTCGCCGTGAAATCGTCGAGTGTTTTCTTGATCTCGGCTTCGATNTCGTCCGTGAGNGCTTTCTCNTCGCGGATNTTCTTCAGNAGGTCAGCNTTCGCGCCCCGNATATGAGCCAGCAGCTCTTTCTCGTAGCGAGTNACTTCCTTCAGTTCGACCTTNTCGAGATAGCCGCGNGTACCNGCNTAAATCACAACAACCTGCTCTTCCATGAGCAGCGGAGAGTATTGTGGCTGCTTGAGGAGCTCCGTCAGACGGGCACCACGGTTCAGCAGGCGCTGTGTCGCGGCGTCGAGGTCGGAACCAAACTTAGCGAATGCAGCCATCTCNCGGTACTGAGCCAGCTCACCCTTCATGGAACCGGCAACCTTCTTCATNGCCTTCGTCTGGGCAGCGGAGCCCACACGAGACACCGAGAGGCCGACGTTCACAGCCGGGCGGATACCCTGGTAGAACAGATCGGTTTCNAGGAAGATCTGNCCNTCNGTGATGGAAATCACGTTGGTNGGGATGTAGGCCGACACGTCGTTGGCCTGCGTTTCAATGATCGGCAGGGCCGTCAGNGAGCCATTGCCAGCCGCGTCACCCATCTTCGCAGCGCGCTCAAGCAGGCGGCTGTGGAGATAGAACACGTCACCCGGATAAGCTTCGCGGCCCGGAGGACGGCGCAACAGCAGCGACATCTGGCGNTACGCAACAGCCTGCTTGGAAAGGTCATCATAGATGATCAGGGCGTGCATGCCGTTGTCACGGAACCACTCNCCCATGGCGCAACCGGTGAACGGTGCGAGGTACTGCATCGGAGCCGGCTCGGAAGCAGTTGCGGATACAACAATCGTGTAATCCAGTGCGCCGCGCTCTTCGAGCGTCTTGACGACCTGCGCAACAGTGGAACGCTTCTGACCAATCGCGACGTAAACGCAGAACAGCTTCTCGCTGTCGTTCTTTGCCGCGTCATTTGTCGGCTTCTGGTTCAGGATGGTGTCGACACAGACAGCGGTCTTGCCGGTCTGACGGTCACCAATCACAAGCTCACGCTGGCCGCGGCCAACCGGGATCATGCCGTCGATAGCCTTGATGCCGGTCATCATTGGCTCATGCACGGATTTCCGCGGAATGATGCCAGGAGCCTTGACGTCCACACGGGCACGCTCAGCAATATCGGTGATCGGGCCTTTGCCGTCGATCGGTTCACCGAGCGGGTTCACAACGCGGCCCAGCAGGCCTTTGCCAACCGGCGCAGCAACGATCTCGTCGAGACGCTTGACTGTGTCGCCTTCCTTGATCGAACGGTCGTCACCGAAGATCACGACGCCGACATTGTCGTTTTCAAGGTTGAGCGCCATGCCTTTGATGCCGCCGTCGAATTCGACCATCTCGCCAGCCTGAACGCTGTCGAGACCATAGATGCGGGCGATACCGTCGCCAACTGACAGAACCTGACCGACATCGGAAACTTCAGCTTCAACGCCAAAGTTTTCGATCTGCGATTTCAGGATGCCCGAAATTTCTGCTGGTGAGATGTCCATCGAGCTACTCATGCTCCCTTCATGGCGGTGTTCATGCGATCCAGTTTGGCGGCCAGGCTGGCGTCAACGAGTTGAGACCCGATGCGCAGCTGAATGCCGCCGATCAGCGAGGCATCAACCTCGCTGGACAATTCGACCTCGCCGCCAACGGCCTTGGCGAGGATTGATTCGATACGCTGGCGCTCTGCACCAGTCATTTCCTTTGCGGTGCGAACAACGGCGCGCTTCACACCGCGCTGCTTCGCGTATAATTCGTCAAAAGCGATCTGCGCGCCCAGAATATCCTGAGAGCGACCGTTGCGGGCCATGACGCCTACGAAATTCGACAGCAGACCAGAGAAACCAGCCTTCTTCATGACTTCGGTCAGGGCACCCACTTTCTCATCCGCCGAAAAGGCTGGCGATCCGAGCAGAATGGCCAGATCCTTGGATTCCTTCGGCAGTTCTGCAAACGCCTGAAAATCCTTGTGGACTTCGGCGAGAGCGCCCTTGTCCTGAGCAAGATCGAAGAGCGCGCTGGCATAGCGCCGGGCAGCTTCACTCGCTTTTGTCACTTTAGATGCAGCCAAGGTTCTGTCGTCCGTGATTGAGTCGGTCAAATCGACCTGAAAAACAAAGCAGGACAACGCACCTTGCGGTACGTGCCCATAAAAACTGTGCGCCGCTTAGCATCAGTCTTTCAGCCTGACAACACAGCCAAAGAAGCTATCTATGCGGCGAAATGGCATTCACTGCAAAACCACAGGGCTACAGGAATGAGTATGGATCGATATCCACCGACATCCGCACCGGGTTTGGCAACTTCAAACGAGCGATCCAGGCGGCCATATAGGCTGAAAGATCAATGTTTTTGGGCGATTTGACGAGAAANCGCCGTCGGTGACGGCCTCTCAGCACAGCAATTGGGGCCGGCGCGGGCCCAAACACCTCTATCCCTTCGCCGTTAGGCGCCTGCTGTACGATCTGCAGCGCAATTTCATCAACCATCTGAGCTGAAGGTGCAGACAGAATCATCGCCGCCAGTCGCCCAAACGGCGGAAGACCGAGTTCAGCACGAACATCCCGTTCGATCTGGAGAAATCCGTCTCGGTTGTTATCCGCCAAAGCCAGCATCGCCGGGTTGTCCGGCGCATAGGTTTGCACCAATGCCCGGCCCGGTCNTTCTGCCCGGCCCGCACGGCCTGCAACCTGGCTGAGCAGCTGGTATGTGCGCTCACCTGCGCGGAGGTCTCCGCCCTTCATGCCGCTGTCCGCGTCGACAACGCCGACGAGTGTAAGATTCGGGAAATTATGACCCTTGGCGACGATTTGCGTCCCGATGAGGACGTCGATCTCGCCCTGCTCCATCCTGTCCACAATTCCGCGCGTCGCCTCGCCCCCTTGCGCCGTGTCCGACGAGAAGATCTCAATCCGCGCCTCGGGCATCAATGTGCGCACTTCTTCAGCCACACGCTCTACACCGGGCCCGACACCCATAAGGGAATCAGCGGCGCCGCAATGCGGACATGTCTTGGGCTTGGGAATCGAATAGCCGGTGACATGGCAGACGAGCCGCCCGGTATAACGGTGTTCGGTTAGCCAGTTTTCAGTTCCGGGTGTCTTCAGTCGTTCACCACAACTCTTGCAAATCACAAGTGGCGCGTAGCCCCGGCGGTTCAGAAACAGAAGCGTTTGCTCGCCCGCCGCGAAGGTTTCTTGCATTGCATGGATCAGATGTGGCGACAGCCAGTGATTGCGCTCCGGCGGCGCGCGGCGAAGATCAACAAGATCAACATCCGGCAGTCGCGACGCGCCCGGACGCGCAGAGAGTTTCTGCCTCTGATAACGCCCGGATTCTGCGTTCACCATCGTTTCCAGCGCCGGCGTCGCGGAGGCCAGCACAACAACGGCCTCTTCCAGCTTCGCCCTCATGACCGCCATGTCGCGCGCATGGTATGTAACGCCGTCTTCCTGCTTGTAGCTGCCGTCGTGCTCCTCATCGATGATGATCAGCTTCAACTGCCGATATGGAAGGAAGAGCGCCGAACGCGCGCCAATGACGATTCGGGCTCGCCCATGCGCCACCTCCCGCCATGTCCGGCGACGCTCCTTGTCAGAAAGACCCGAATGCCATGGCGCCGGCTTCGCTCCGAAACGCGACTCGAACCGGGACAGAATCGCCTGGGTCAGCGCGATTTCGGGCAAGAGGACGAGAATTTGAGCATCGGCATCAGTCTTCAGCGCTTCAGCGATGGCCTCGAAATAGACTTCTGTCTTGCCGGAGCCCGTCACCCCGTCGAGCAGGAATGTCTCGAAGGCCCGGGTGGCTACCGCAGATTTGAGCGCTTGCGCGGCTTCGGCCTGTTCATCGGTCAAGGTCGCGCCGGGCAAATCGGCCAATGGCGACTCAAATGGCAGATCTGTTGCGATTGATTCTGCGCGCAGAACGCCAGCATCCGCCAATCCTTTCACCACTCCTGACGAGACGCCCGCCGCTTCTGACAGCACGGATGCGCTTTGCGGACCAAGCTCTCTGGCGGCGTCGATCAACTTGGTCCGGGCCTCGGTAACTCTTGGCGGCGTGGCCCCTGTGAGCGAATACACAGTCTCAGTCGGCGACGGCACCAATCCCCCACGAGAGCGGAGCGCCATGCCAAGGACGTGACCGGGATGAGACACGGTATATCGCGCAGCCCATTGAATGAATTCCCGCATCGGACGGGACATGGGCGGCGTCGGATAGACTTCGGATACGAACTTCAGCTTTCGCCCGTCACCTGCGCTGTCGGGCAACATCTCCTGAACAACCCCAAGTCGCTCATATTTGCCGAGTGGTGCAGCGACGTATGCTCCCTCCTGAACGTCCAGTCCCTCGGGCACCGCATAGTCGAACGGTTCCGGCAGAGGCAGGGGAAAGAGAATCCGAGCGATGGGCATGAGCGAATCCCTACCCTGACGCTTCTGACCTGTCGAACCTTTCGGTCACCTGACAATTTTGACTGGCGCTACAACGAACCTACACACGTTCCAATTGCCGGATGGCCAGCTCGATGTCTTGCATGAGCGCCGCCTCACTCGAGCCCGTCATGCCCTCATCATCTGCAACTTCAAGCGCCTTAATATCATACTCCCAACGCCGAAGCAGTTCGAGCTTCAAACTGTCTTCACACCTGCTGGACATGAGTTGATGAACTGTTTTGAACGCGTCGGCCGGATCGAGCAAGGCGGCATCCAGATCAACATCCAATGATCGGCCAGCCTGGTAGAGCCTGTCGAGAAAATTCTGCCGCTCCAGATAGGCTTCAGCCGTCTCCCTGTCCGTGAACATCTTGCCGGCTGCGTAGAATACCCCTCCTTCTTCGCTGACGATATCGGCAGAACTCGACGTTTCCGCGCCAACGGACATGATCGGCTGGTTTGGCGCGTAAGCATGGTCAGGAATTCCGTGCAGATGCACATCTTTCCCGGAATGCGTTTTCAATATCTGAACCGCGCGCCGCTCGTCACCCGCATTCCAGGTCCGCACCCATAAGGCGAGCCCACCATGTGCAATCTGGTCGGAAACATAGTCACCGTGTTCCTTGCCTATTAGCCGCGCGAGAACGGCGCCTAGTGCAGCACCTCCACCGCCGCCGACGGCCATGCCTGCTAATGCGGCCGCCAATGCACCACCGGATGCAACCACCGGCACCAATCCAGCAAGCGCCCCAACATAAATCAGTCCTCCGATCACGGCGCCTTCCGCCGCACCGACATCCTCTTCCGCAACGTAGGCAATGCGTGGCGCCAGGGAATCATCCTCAATCTCGGAAACCTTGCGATAGGCATGTCCAAGCGCGCGCTCAACGCTGTCTGTCGCGGCAAGAAGGGAAATCTCGGCCCGGTCAAATCCATGAGACAAGAGGTCGTCAACCGCTGCCTGCAAGGCATCTTCAGTGTCGAACACACCAACAGCTTCACGGACCATTGTCACATCCTGATCGCTCATCTCTCTTCTCCCACGAACTGTCCTGATCGTAGCAGACATCAGGCAATCGCCCCAATTCGGGGAACTACGTAAGGCTACCCCTACCCCAGCGATACCGCTTGCCAGTTTCCCTCTCGAGACCTACCCATTGGACCGATGACACAGACCTCCCTCACCGGCTACGAGCCCATGACCTCAATCGAGGCCATTACGTCCGGCCTTGAATCTGTTGGATATATATCCACGCAACAGATCTCGACGGCCGTTTTTCTCGCTCTTGGTTTGCGAAAGCCCATCCTGATCGAAGGGCCCGCAGGTGTCGGCAAAACCGACCTCGCAGCCTCGCTTTCGCGTTGGCTTGATGTGCCCCTTCTTCGACTGCAATGTTATGAAGGCCTGGACGAGGGCAAAGCGCTGTACGAATGGAAGTACGGTAAACAGCTTCTCTATACTCAGCTGCTGAAGGAAAAACTGAACGAAGTCGTAGGCGACGAAAAGACGCTTGAATCTTCCCTGCAAAAGCTTGGATCGTTCGAAGACCTGTTCTTCTCGGAACAGTTCCTTGAAGCGCGACCCTTGCTGACGGCCATGCGCCAATCAGCTGGCAGCGTTTTGCTGGTCGACGAGATCGACAAGTCTGATGAGGAATTTGAAGCGTTTCTCCTGGAAGTTCTTTCCGACTACCAGGTCACGGTGCCGGAGATCGGAACGATCAAGGCGAACGTGCCGCCGATCGTTATTCTGACGTCGAACAATGTGCGNGAGCTCGGCGATGCCTTGAAACGCCGCTGCCTTCACTTGCACATAGGATTTCCGGATCATAAGCGCGAACAACGCATCGTGCAGGCCAGGGTTGAGGGAGTGTCTGAGGATCTGCTGGAGCAGTTGATCAGCTTTGTTCAGTCCGTACGCGAACTAGATATCAAGAAACAACCGTCTATCGCGGAAACTGTTGATTGGGCCAAAACGCTGCTTCTGCTGCATGCGAGCGCACTTGATGAAGCATTTGTCCGGGACACACTCAACGTACTCCTGAAACATGAAAGCGACATTGAGGCAGTGACCTCAGATATTCCAAAACTGGTGCGCGAAGCGACCAGCGGCAAACCCATGTATCCGGGGCAATTTACGCGCTAGGCTGGAAAAGGCATGGAACGTCAGATCACCAGCTTCATTCGAGCCCTTCGCGCATCTGACGTGCGCGTTTCCACGGGTGAGGCCATTGATGCCACCCGCGCTGTTTCCGTGGCGGGCTATTCAGACCGAGCCTTCCTGAAGGATGCCTTGCGGTGCACGCTGGCCAAATCACCAGAAGAAGCCGTCACATTTGACGAATTGTTTGATGCGTATTTCGCCCCACGCAGCCTGAACTCCTCATCTCAAGACCAAGACAATCAAAACTCCGAGCAGAGTGATGCTTCTTCGGAGATTGACCCGGTGGACCTGATGGAGTCGGGCGACGAAGCCGCGATTGCGTCTGCACTGGAGCGCGCGGCGAACGCCGTTGATGCGGACGATATTCGGTTCTCCACTCAGATTGCTTACTATGCCCAACAAATGGTGCGTGAAATGGGCGGTGAGCGAATACAGGAACGTCTCATGCAGGCGTTTCAGCAGCGCAGCGAAGAGGGCGATACTGAAGCAGAGCGGCTAATCGAACTAAGACGAGACTTGACAATGCGGGCGCGGGAACGCGTGCAGCGCAGCTATGACATCTTCGGCAAGGGCGAGACCGAGCAGTTCCGAAATGAGTTCGCTGAGAACAAGAAACTCTCAGCCATTGAACTAAGTGATATGGCACGCATGAAAGTTCTGGTCGCGCGTATCGCAAAGCGCCTCGCAGTGAAGCACTCTCGAAGACGCAGAAAAAAGAACCGGGGCCAGCTGGACGTGCGACGCACAATGCGTGCGAATGCCGGAGTTGATGGTGTTCCCTTCAACGTCGTCTGGCGCCAGAAGCGAAGGGAGAAACCAAAGATTGTCGTGATTTGCGACGTATCCGGATCAGTCGCTCGCTACGTCCGGTTTCTGCTTTTGCTCCTTTGGTCCATGAAGGATGTCGTGCCGGACCTGCACGCCTTCGCATTCTCGAACAAATTGGTCGATGTTGATGACATCCTCGAGAAGAACAAATTCGAAGACGCCATGGACCAAATCCTTCGCGTCGCAGGCATGGGGTCTACCGATTATGGCGAAGCCTGGACCAATCTGAAATCTGGCCACGAACAACTCATTGACCGGCGCACGACGATCATCGTTCTCGGCGACGGTCGATCCAATCATGGCAACCCGCGCACGGATTTGTTCCGGAGCTTTGCTGCCCGCGCAAAGCGTACAATCTGGCTGAACCCGGAGCCACAGCCAGCATGGGGCACGGGGGATAGTGAAATTCCGCGCTACCGCCCCTACTGCTCTTCCATGAGCCAGGTCTCCACACTCAAGGATCTTGAGCGAGCGGTCGACGACGTGCTCAGCGCTTACGCCTGAATCGAAAAAGCCCCGGCAAATGCCGGGGCTCTCTCAATCTCAACTACCCATTTCTTTACGAGCGCTGCGCGCGGCACTCTGGGGTGTTATTGAACTTTTCTTCCGCTGCCTTGAGACGCTCTGGGACAGTCTTGCAGCTTTCCGGAACGTTCTCTTCACCAAGAACTTCAAGACGCTTACAGATTTTCGCTTCGTTCTCGATGTTGAGATAAGCTGACTGAACCTCGAAGCAGACCAATGCGTCAGCCGTGGCCTCTTCAGAGTCCATGAACTGCAGCCAGCCGCGTCCACCGCGATTGTTGGCCTGACGGAATGCCTCACGCGCGCCAGCGCGATCATTGCGCTCGTAGCGCGATTGACCGATCATCACATAAGCCGTGCCGCGATCTTTCACGCCGCCAGCGTTCAGCGCATCAGTCAGCGCTTCTTCTGTCTCTTCCCACATCTGCAGGTCAGCATAAGAGCGGCCAAGACGCTCGAGCATGGCACCGCCGCCGCCAGCAGCAGCAGCTTGCTTGATCACAGGAATGGCTTTCTCGTGCTCACGTGCGACCTGGTAAAGGTTGGCCAGCAATTCGAGATTCTTGAGCGACTTGCTGATGCGACCGGCATTCATCTCTTTCTCGAGAATCTGAGCAGCATGGTAAGGCGCGTTGAAGCGGTTGTAGAAGTTCACAACCCGCATCAATTCGTCTTCCTTGGTCAGAAGTCCGGCGAGATACATTGCCTTCTGAACTTCAAAGGCTCTGCGTTCTTCATTCGCAGCGAAGTAGTTACCTGCGATCGCATCCCAATACTTCCGCTCAGTTGGGTTGCGAACCAGCACTTCTTCCAGAATGGAAGCGAGCTTCGCTTTGTCGTCGACCGAGTTGTAGAGATAGATCAGCAGGTCATAAACTTCCTGCTTGTAGTTGCTCCCGTCGTCGCGCTTGACCTCTTCAGCCCATTTGATGGCTGTCTGGAAATCGTCAACGCGCTGATAGAGAACTGCCAGCTGCCACTTTTGTTGGCGATCCGGCTGGCCACCGGCCTGCTGCCACTTCTTCATGAATTCAAGCGCCTTCTCGACGTTCTCACCCTGAAGATAGATCTGTGCGATATTGTAGTAAGTCTGCGCTGCGTCCTTGGCTGGAATGTAGCCCTTATCGAGTGCGGACTGCAGGTCACGAATAGCGCCCTGACGGTCGCCACGTTCAATATTGATATAAGCGGACAGTTTGAGAACCGCACCTTCTTCGTAGCAATTCAGTTCCTGAGACTTCAGCTGGTTCATGAATTGCGACGCAGCATTGAAGTCCTTGTCTGTCATGGCAGACTGTTCGGCCTTCAAGTAGATCTCGCCCGTCTTCGAGGAGAACTGCGTCTCTTCACAAGCGGCTTGCGCCATTGCAGCACCAGCGCCAAAGGCTGCCATCATGCCGGCCAGAACGGCACCTTTCAGGGTTGCTTTAAATCCCATAATTCCTCTCCTGTCCGCAGGGACCGCGGGTTCAGCTCTATCAACCGGAATTGCCCGGCCGGATCAAGGACTTCCGCGCGCTTTGTGAGGCTTTTTATGCGCGTGCGTAATCCAAGTGTAAATCTATTACGGTTCGTGCCGAATATGGGTGCAAGCGACACGGCGCGTCAACGATGTACTACAGGGTTTTAATGATTATCACTCCTCACTAAGGCGAAATTGAAGCGGGTATGAAAATCCGTGCGATTCAGCGGGCTGACCCTTCAAAATTCCCGGCAAAAACTCTGCCTTTTCGACAGAACGGCGCGCCTCTGATTCGAACCCGCGGTGCGAGCAGTCCGCGACCACATTGAANGGCGCGCCTCGCGCGGTGAGACTAAANNGGACCAGGCACTCCCCCTCCTGACCGCGAGATGCCATCGCTCTCGGATAAACAGGAAGAGGTCGCCTGACAGGCGTCGCGATACGATCAATGATCGGGCTCGCATCTGTCATCAAAGTGCTGACATTAGCAATCGGCGTCCTGGACGGCACCCCTCCAACATGCGTTATCGGCGGCAGCCCCACATCTGTGTCAATTGGCGACCTCTGCGGTGGTGGAGGCGGCGTTTGCACGTCAATCATTTCAGGCCTTGGCCGAACGAAAATCGCCNTNTNAGGGTCGTGGTGGCTATATACGATGGATTCGAGAATTCGCTGTGGCGAAGGGTCAAGTGTGACGTCTTCGACGCTGATGAGACCGTCCATAATATAGAAGAGACCTGCCGTGATCATNGCGGCTGGCGCGAGCGCCGCGAGCGATCGCCTCCAACCAGACGACAGAATAGAACGCCGCCCGATGGAAAGGGTTGGAGCTGCAGTGTCGACTGCGCCGGCAAGGATATAACTCATCAGACTTCCTCCAATTATCGTTTTCTTATTGTAATATTATGTCATAACCTTTACGTNNCGGCAACCCCGCNCCTTTATNGGNGCTTTAACCAAAAAAGGGCGCCCCNTGGAGCGCCCTTCTTCAAATTCGCGATGTGTCTGCCGGACTTAGTCAGCCAGCTTGAACTCCAGTGGGTAAACCACGTTTTTACGCTCAGCTGCCTGACCCCGGATAATCTTCGGAGCAAACTCCACCTTGCTGACAGCCCGCTCGGCTTCCCGCTTGAACACATTGTCTGTGCAGGTTGCGGTAATGTTGTACGGGCGTCCACGGGTGTCCACGTCGAAGCGAACTTCACAGCTTCCTTCCGTGCCCCGTTCAGCAGCACGCTGCGGATAAGACGGGGTCGGTGGACGAATTGGCTGTGCGTCGCGGTCAGAAATCGCAACCGGATCGATTGCCAGTGAGTCCATGCGGCCAAGGTTCAGATCGGTCGGTGCGGCACCCTCNATACGTGGGGTTGGCAAATCGATCTGGGACTTCGTTGCCGAGACTTTCGGCGGCGGTGGNGGCTTCTGCGCAGAGTCNATGCGCTTCGGCTTTGACCGCTGACGAACGCGNACGTCGGAGTCCTGCTGTTGTGGCGTAATCGCCGACAGAACACGCTGCTCGCTCTCGTCAAGCNTCACTTCTTTGACGCTGATCAGGTAGTTCATCANCATNAAGAGAGCGTAGACGATCGGAACCGCGATCCCGAGCGCAATCACCAGGCGAAGAAGGGGATTATTTAGCATGTGGCTGTCTCCTATTCTCTCTTCGCCGACACGTCGATCACNGTGGCACCNTCAAGCTTGTTGATGGTTTCCATCAGATCGACCAGCACTTCAGCTTCGGAAGCAACATCGGCCTGAACGACGATCTTACCACGAGGATTGTCTTCACGCATCTGTTTGATGGTAAAGGCGACCTCGTCTGCCGCCACTTCCTTCTTGTCGATAAAGACACGGCTTTCCGCATCAATCGCGACCAGAATGGCAAGCGGCTTGGCAGTCGCTTTGTTATCCACGTCAGGACGGACGATATCCACGCCCGGCTCTTTGATGAACTGTGCCGTCACGATGAAGAAGATGAGCAGGATGAAGACCACATCCAGCATTGGGGTGAGGTTGACGTCGTCTTCCGCACCACCGCCACCGGCCATGCTCTGGCGTTTTCTACGTGCCATGTGCTGCTCCTCTATTCTGCCTGGGACAAGACAAGGTTCACCCCTGTCGTGTAGCCAGCNCTATAGGCGGCGTCCCGAATAAGGACGATGACACCGTTCTTCGACTTAGGATGCGCCTGAATCACAACCTGGCTTTCCGGGTTCTCGGCACGCACACGCTCAATGTTTGCGCGGACGGCTCCGACATCGGTGACACGGCCATTGACCGTGATCAGGTTNGACTCATCAACATAGATCAGAATGGCCGGAACTTGCTGCTGCTGNTGATCCTGNGGTGCAGGCGGCGGCGGCGGCTCGAGGCCAATCGTCTCTTCCTGGGCGAAGGTCGATGTCACGATGAAGAAGATGAGCAGGATGAAGACAACGTCCAGCATGGGCGTAAGGTCAACATTTGCCTCTTCAGGGGCTCTGTGGGTACGTCCTCGCATCAGCTAATCTCCATCGCATCTTCGACCTGCTGGACCGAGCGGTTAACCCGGCGGTCCATGCCGGAGGTGAACAGAATGCCTGAGAGCGAAGCGACCATGCCTGCCATCGTCGGGATCGTAGCGCGGGACACACCGGCCGACATGGCCTTGGCATCCGCACCGCTGGTGATCGCCATGATGTCAAACACTGCAACCATGCCGGTCACGGTGCCAAGCAGACCAAGCAGCGGCGCGAGCGCCACCATGGCCTTGGTCAGCTGGACATTCTGTTCCGCTTTCATGCGGACTTCAGAGACCAGCTTGTCTTTTACCCAGTGCGCGAGTGTGGATTTCCGGTCGGAGCGCGAACGCCACTCCGCAATCGCATCGGCNGCNACCTGCTTATGTGCGAACCTGAAATAGAACACGCGTTCCAAAATCAGGCCCCACATAAAGAATGTTGCGAGCATAATAACCAGCAACACTGGTCCGCCACGATCGAGGAAAGCCTGTAAGTCTGCAAAACCCATATCGGGTTACTCCTCGGGTGAACGAGGGAGGTGGCTTACGCCACCGCCCCGCGCGTGGATTCCGCTTTCTCGGCGACCAGGCCAGCAGCCTGTTCGTCAAGCATCTGCTGGTTGCCGCGNGCCATTGCGGACACNACTGCATGAACCAGAAGAAGCGGGATAGCTGCGACCAGACCGAACACGGTGGTCATAAGCGCAACGGAGATACCGCCAGCCATCAGCTTCGGATCGCCGGCACCGTAGATGGTGATCGACGTAAAGGTGATGATCATACCGATAACGGTACCGAGCAGACCGAGCAGCGGTGCAACAGCAGCAAGAACCTTGATGATGTCGTTGAAGCGCTCAATGCGCGGGCTCTCGCGAAGGATCTGTTCGTCCAGCTTGAGTTCCAGCGTCTCGATATCGTTCTGCTTGTTCTGCTCGTAAGCTTCGAACACGCGAGCCAGCGGGTTGCCGTCACCAGCCTGACGGGTTTTCGCCGTCTTGCGCATTGCGCTACCCATCGTGAACAGGGTGAAGATCTTGTAGAGACCAAGCAGCAGGCCAACAGCCAGCAGGAACATGATCACAGCACCAACCGGACCACCTTGCTTCACACGGTCGCCAAGCTCTGGAAGGTCACCCAGAATGCCGAACANGTTACCCTTGGATGGGTCGACCGGGGCGCGGACAACTTGGTCCGGACCAGCATTGATCAGGCTGCGCATGGAAGATGCAAAGGCGCCGGAAGGCTGCTTTTCAAAAGCCTGCAGGAAGGTTTCGCCGTCGTCCTTCTTGCGGACCTCAACAAACTTCGTGCCGTCAACCGTNGCNGCAGTGAACACGCCAACGCGCATCACTTCTGCTTCAGCGTTTGAGGAATCAGGACCGATACCATCGACAGTCGTGGTGAAAGACTTCACTTCGGACTGAGCAATCATTTCCTGAAGCATCGCTTTTGGAAGACGCTCGAGCTGAGCGCGGTTCGGAAGCGTACGAGCTTCAGCGATTTCGGCAATGCCCTCGACGCGGCCCTGGTAATCGAAGTTCGCGAAGGAGTTGGAGATTTCCGGCATGGTTTCACCAGCGGCCGTACGGAACTGACCCAGCAGCTCCTGGAAGTCACCGGCTTGCTCGGAAACCTGAGATTCCAGATCCGCAAGAGTCGCTTCGTTTGCGTCGAACTGTGCGCTCAGCGCACGGCCACGACCTTCAGCTGCAGCAAGTGCGCCGCGAGCTTCAGACATTTTCTGTTCCTGGGCAGCGGTATCTGCCTGGAATTCACGCAGACGCTGCTGGTCTTCAGCGGACATCTGGTTGGAGTCCTGACGCACTTTGGCGAGAACATCCTGAAGTGATTGTGCGGAGGCCGGAGCGGACACCGCNATAGAGCCGAGGCCGAGCAGCGTAGCTGCACCGAGAGCCTTCAGCGAGGAATTGAACTTCAACATTGTATTACCTCTTTAATCCCTGGTGCCTGCCGACTACTGGACGGAGAACTTCTGAACCGGAGCGAACANCACGTCTTGCTGGGCTTTCGCCTGAGCAACACGGATCGCCTTGTCGATATCTGCAGCGTAGCTGCCTTTCAGTGCTTCCCACTCACCCGTGGCGCGGTTGTAGCGAGCTGTCTTGCCATTCGGCGTCGCATAAACGAGCGCAACACGGCCGTAGAGGAACATGTCGACGGTCACCGGGTTGCCATCGATGTTGATCTCTTCCTGCCAGGTGCTGATCGTGCGGCCGTATTCCATTTCAGCCTGATAGGCGTCCATGATGAGGCGATACTGTTCAGCTGGCGTAACGTTCGGCGTTTCCATGACAGCATCCAGACCGTCGAGGCGAACCTGACGCTCTTCCATTTTGAACGGAAGGTCTGCAGCAACGAAGGCCTTCAGGTCTTCGATCATGCTCAGCAGCATTGGAACGGTTTGAGCCGTGATATCATCGATTGAGCCGAGCTGCTCGGTCAGAGATTCAATCTCCTGCTCCTGGCTCTCAACAACCAGAGCCTGCTGCTTGGCATAAAGCTCAGCGGCGTCGCGACGCTGTAGCAATGTGCGGTACTCCCGCACCATATCCGTGCGCTCATCGTCAAGCTGGTTGATTTGCTCTTGAACCTGTTCGGCACGCCGGGTGGCTTGCTCACCGGTATTGAGCGCATCGCGCAGCTGGGCCTGCGCCGGGACGGCCAGGCCTGCAATCAGCGCAGCGGCAAGAACGCCGCGAGCTGGTGACAGAAGTTTCTTCATGAGGTTTGCCTCTCACTCTCCAAACGGTCGCGCAGGAATTGCGCGTAAAAATTCGACAGTCAGGCGCCCTGCTCATGAGGACGTCCCGGTTTCAATGCCATGACCACACACACAATTGGCCTGGTAGGTATTGTCGGAAGCCGAAAGGCGCAGAGACGCCCGACCTCTCCCCTGAGCTTTGGAGCGTGGGCCGCTCTCTNTNTATACCCTTTGCCACTCAGACGCCGGGTACGCAACGCCCTTACTTTTGATCTCCAAGGCTAACAACCCTGAATTCGGGGATCAACAAGCGGGTTTACGATTCAGTTAGGAAAATATCGGGCACACGCCCGAACGCAACCGGCGTGATACAGTATCTCAAAATATTTGTCGTTCGCTATCATACCACTTGTGTGGCAACTGCGAAGAAGTGGCTGGGGTGCCAGGATTCGAACCTGGGAATGCCGATACCAAAAACCGGTGCCTTACCACTTGGCGACACCCCAACGAAGGCGCCGAAATAGCCACTCTTGCGGTGGCTGGCAACACCCGATCTCATCCTTTGCAGTGGATTTGTGCAGGTAATGCGTCGATCCGCCCTAATTTTAATACGGATGCTATGCCCACCTTTACTTTTTATCGATAATCGGCAATATCGTTTTACAGAAAACCANAGACTCCCAGACCGTGCCGATGGAGACCCCAACTAGATGAAGACGTTTTTCCTTTCCATGGCAGGCGCCCTTGCCGCCATGTTCATTTTTATTTTTCTGATCTTCTCATTTTTCATGATGCTCATCATTGGAGCATCAAGCTCAAAACCTGAGCGCCCTGACGCTGTGGTCCTTTCCATGGACCTCAACATGGAGCTGTCAGACCAAGCTCCATCCGGTGGCTTCGCCGCATTGTCTGGTTCGCCCGGCTTCATCGACCTCCTTACACGCCTCAAGGCGGCAGAAGATGATGAGTCTGTCAAAGGCCTGTTTATCCGCGGCGCATTCATTGGCACGGGCAGCTCAAGAGCTGAAGAACTTCGCCAAGCCATCCACAGCTTCCGCGATTCAGGCAAATTCGTCATCGCGCATTCACAAGGTACGCTGGGCGTTGGCGGCCCCTCTGCCTACTGGTCCATCTCGGCGGCGGATGAAATCTGGATGCAGCCCGGCGCAGACCTGGTTGTTCCCGGACTGACGTTCGAAACGGAATTCTTCAAAGGTCTGTTCGAAAAAATTGACGTCACACCTGAAGTGTATCCGTTCTACGAATACAAGAANGCGCCAAACTCCTACAACGAAACCTCCTANACAGANCCGCACCGGGAAGCGATGAGGGCACTGGCTGAATCGCTCTGGGAAACAGGTCTTGGCGACATCGCTGAGGACCGTGGCTTGTCCGTGTCATCCCTGAAAGCAACGCTCGAAGGGGGCATGATCCCAGCGGAGAAAGCCGTTGAACTGAACCTGCTCGACAAGACCGGATACCCTGAAGAAGCGTCCGAAGCTGCCTTGGAACAGGGTGGCAAGGGGGCGCAATTGGTCGACCTCGTATCCTATCAGGCCCCTGCCCCCGGATTGCGCGCTCCGCAAATCGCGGTTGTTGGCGGTGAAGGCGCAGTCGTCACGGGAGGCTCTGAATCGGACTCTCCATTCGCNTCTCCGCCTGGCTTCGCGTCNGACAACATCGCNCGCGCCATTNTGGACGCTGGGGCGAACGACAAAGTGAAGGCCATTATTTTCCGCGTCGACAGCCCCGGCGGATCCCCGATTGCGGCGGACCAGATCTGGAACGCAATTGAAACGGTACAGGCAGACGGAAAGCCTGTGATCGTTTCGATGGGGTCGCTCGCGGCATCCGGAGGATATTACGTCTCTGCCGGCGCTGACTATATTCTTGCNAACCGTGCAACACTGACTGGCTCAATTGGAATCTTTGGTGGCAAGTTCGCCATTGAAGGTGGCCTGAACAAACTCGGCATCACTTTCGACCGGGTCACTGTNGGCGGNGAGTTTGCGGGTGCNTATGGCACGTCAACGTTCACCGATACGCAGGAAGCCGCCGTNAAGGANATGCTCAAGCGCGGCTATGACCGGTTCCTGAATATCGTCGCAGATGGTCGCGGCATGACGTATGACGAAGTGCATGAAGTGGCTCGTGGCCGCGTCTGGACAGGTGCCGACGCTCTGGAAGTAGGTCTGGTCGATGAACTCGGGACCTTCATGGACGCTGTCGAAAAGGCAAAGGAACTGGCCGATATCGAAGCGGATGTGACTCCACGTCTGGTCTACTACCCGCACCGTCCGACCGGATTGGAAGCTCTTGAAGCTCTGTTCGGCGTGTCCGCCGAAGGCGCCGAGGCCGCCATCATGCTCAATCGCCTGACCGACGATAAGAATGTCCAGGCACTGATCGAGCAAATGGCAACGATGGAAGCCGTCAATTCCGGACAGGCCCAGATCGTGATGCCACGCTTCAGAGAGAGATAGGCAATCACTCATTCCTGACAAAAGCCCTCCCGAAATGGAGGGCTTTTTTTATGTGCCGTACTAAAGGGCTAAACCGAGCCTTGTCGCGACCCGCTCAAACTCACTGGGAACCGGGGCACTAAATGTCCGCCTCTCTCCATCAGGATGCGTGATCTCAAGTGACTGCGCGTGCAACATGAGTCGATCCGCTGATCGCTGGCCAGTGCCGTANAGGTGNTCTCCGAGAATTGGACAGCCCGCCCCCATCAGGTGAGCCCGTATTTGATGCATGCGCCCAGTTTCCGGTGAGAGCTCCAACACGGCGTGATTGCCAGTGCGAGACACAANTCGCCAAGCCGTTGCGGCAGACAGTTTTCCCTTGCGGTCCGGCTTGGCGATCAACATGCGCGGGCGACCACCCTCTTCGACTTTCACAAGCGGTTGGTCGAACACGCCCTCGTCGCCATCAGGAATTTTTCCCTCAACGACAGCAACATAAGTCTTCCGTGCACGACGTGAAGAGAATTCCTCAGACAAAAGCGCTGCAGCAGGCTTTGTCCGTGCGACAATAATAACGCCTGACGTCCCCCGATCAAGACGATGAACCAGCCGCGGCCTCTTCCCATTTGACTTGGCAAAAGCCACGAGCAGGTCGTCCAGCGACTGCTCAACACCCCCGCCGCCCTGCACAGCCAATCCCGACGGCTTGTCGAAAACGATCACTTGGCTGTCTTCATGGAGCACAATACTGCTCACATAAGCACGATCCGCCTCACTCAGAGACGGCAACGGGCGATTTCTCATGAGTCACCCCGATAGCGTTTACGAATTTCGGCAACATAGTTCATGCGCTCAAGCACTGCGCGTTCTCGCCCACGTCCGGTCGGTTCATAAAACACGGGGCGCCCCATTTCTTCCGGAAAATAGTTCTGACCAGACACGCCCTCCTCCGTATCATGATCATATATGTACCCGTCCCCATAGCCCTGATCTTTCATCATGCTGGTTGGTGCATTCAGAATGGTNTTGGGCGGCATCAAGCTGCCAGTCTCTCTCGCGGCTGCCCGAGCCTTGTGCAGGGACATATAGGCNGCGTTCGANTTCGGGGCAGTCGCCAGATGAACAACGCAATGCGCCAACGGAATAAGCCCTTCCGGATCTCCCAACCGCTCGAAGGCTCTGGCTGCCTCGCCAGCTACCATCATCGCNGTCGGATCCGCGAGACCAATATCCTCNCTCGCCATNACGACAAGTCGGCGCGCGATGAAGCGAGGNTCTTCTCCGCCTTCCAGCATACGCGCGAACCAGTACATCGCCGCATCCGGATCTGATCCGCGAACGGATTTGTGAAGCGCCGAGATCAAATTGTAATGCCCGTCGCCGGATTTGTCGTAGGCAGGCGCACGTTTCTGAAGNGCAGTAGACATCGCCTCAACTGAGAGGACATCGCCTTTGCCGGCGAACGTATAGACCTGCTCGACCAGGTTAAGCAGATAGCGCCCGTCGCCGTCCGCCATTTCCATCANAACCGCGCGTGCGGCAGGNGCTACCGGCAGCGCCCNCCCCTCCAGGGTTTCAGCACGCTGAATGAGTTGACCAAGCCCGGTCTCGTCCAACCGCTTCAACACCATGACCTGGCACCGCGACAGCAAAGCGCCATTGATTTCAAAGCTTGGATTCTCGGTTGTTGCTCCAACCAGCGTCACGGTCCCCCCTTCGACAAAGGGCAGGAACCCATCCTGCTGCGCTTTGTTGAACCGGTGGATNTCATCAACGAACAGCAAGGTTCCCTTGCCTGTCGAACGGCGGGCCTCAGCACGCTCGAACGCTGCGCGCAAATCCTTCACGCCGGAAAAAATCGCGCTGATGGCCTCGAATTCGAGATCCGTCTCGCTCGCCAACAGACGGGCGATGGTAGTCTTCCCGACCCCGGGCGGGCCCCAGAAAACAATGGAGGATAAACGCCCGGCGTCGAGCATACGCCGTAGTGGGCCGTCCGCCCCCAACAAATGGTCCTGTCCAACGACCTCCGAAAGAGACTTTGGGCGCAAGCGGTCCGCCAATGGTTGCGGCGCGCCTTCCGAGAGGCCGGATGCAGAGAAAAGGTCGGTCATGAGCTCGTTCTAGGCGGGTTTGAATGCCGTGATAAGGTGGAAGGTGGAGGAGACATATAATGACATTGGAGATTGCACCAACGGGGGAAGCGTGCGGCGCTGTTGTTCGCGGCGTTGACCTGACCCAACCACTCGCCAAAGAGACCGTAGATGAAATCCGGTCGGCGTGGCTGGACCACCTGGTTCTCGTGTTCCCGGACCAGGAAATGAGCGACGAAGATCTTGAACGCTTCACGCTCTATTTTGGCCCCTTCGGAGANGACCCGTTTATCGCACCCATCGACGGACACGAACACATTATCGCGGTTCAGCGCGCCGCGGACGAGACAGCTCCGATCTTCGCTGAGAGCTGGCACACGGATTGGAGCTTTCAGGAATCACCCCCAAGCGGAACGTGCCTGTTCGGAATCACCATCCCCCCATCGGGTGGCGACACCTTGTTCTCAAACCAGTATCTGGCNCTGGAACACATGCCGTCAGAGTTACGCAGTCGGCTGGAAGGACGAAAAGCCGTNCACTCNGCCCGCAATGCCTACGCGCCNGNCGGNATGTATGGTGAAGCGGACAAGGAAAACGGCAGGAGCATGACCATAATCGCCTCTTNCGATGCGGAGGCGACACAAACTCATGATGTCATTCGCACACATNCCGAAACCGGCCAGGAGACGCTNTTTGGCGCCGCCGGNTACATTACGGGTTTCGAAGACATGACGGACGANGAAGGCTGGGCTCTCCTGACAGAGCTCTACCGCTGGCAAACCCGGCAGGAGTTCCAGTATCGACACAAATGGCGAGAGAACATGCTGGTCATGTGGGACAATCGCTGCCTGCTCCACATGGCGACCGGCGGCTATNCTGGTCATGCCCGCCTGCTGCACCGCACAACAATTGGCGCTACCTGAGCGCTGGCCTCCTGCCCGTTTCAGGCGTACTTTGAAAAGAAAAAAACGGGAGGAACACATGGCCGATACCGAGTATGGGGCTGCGAGCGCAATTCCAGACCCCTGGACACTGCCNCTNGAGACATTTGACGTGTCCAAGGCGGAGATATTTCAGAACGACATGCAAGGCGAGTATTTCCGGCGTTTGCGACAGGAAGCGCCCGTACACTACTGCCCGGAAAGCTCCGTAGGCGCATATTGGTCGGTGACCAAGTATCACGACATCATCGCCGTCGACTCCAATCACAAGACATTCTCGTCTGAGCCGAGCATCGTGATTGGCGATCCCAGCGACAATTTCCAGCCACCGATGTTTATCGCCATGGACCCTCCGCTCCATGACATTCAGCGGAAGGTGGCGCAGCCTGCGGTCGCGCCGACCCAATTGTCAGAACTCGAGGACCTTATCCGACAGCGCGTCTGCACAATTCTGGANAGCCTGCCAGTCGGTGAAGAATTCAACTGGGTCGACAAGGTTTCCATCGAACTGACAACACAAATGCTGGCGACACTGTTCGACTTTCCGTTCGAAGATCGTCACAAGCTGCCCTTCTGGTCAGACGTTGCGACAACNAGCGACGCTGTTGGCATCGTCGGCACAGATATGGAATGGCGGATGAAGCATCTGAATGAATGCGTCGCCTATTTCACTCAGCTGTGGCGCCAAAGGGCGGCAGAGCCCCGAAAGTTNGATTTCATCTCCCTGCTCGCTCACAGCGACGACACCAAGCACATGGTCGACAATCCAATCGAACTGCTCGGCAATCTCATGCTGCTGATCGTGGGTGGGAACGACACGACGCGAAACTCGATTTCAGGNGGCGTCTACTTCCTGAACAAGTTTCCCGAAGAATACGATAAGCTANGCGCCGATCCCTCGCTGATCCCGAATATGGTTTCAGAAATCATTCGCTATCAAACGCCGCTTGCACATATGCGACGCGTGGCGACAGAAGATACCGAACTCGGCGGCCAGAAAATCCGCAAAGGCGACAAAGTGGTCATGTGGTACGTTTCCGGCAACCGGGACGAAGAGGTAATCGACGACGCCGATACATTCCGGATTGATCGCGCAAATGCCCGGCGCCACCTTTCATTCGGGTTCGGGATTCACCGATGCATGGGAAATCGCGTCGCAGAAATGCAACTGCGTATNCTCTGGGAGGAAATCNTGCGCCGCTTTGACCGNGTGGAAGTCACGGGAGAACCGACAAGGGTATTGTCCAATTTCGTGCTTGGTTACGAAAAACTGCCTGTGATTTTGCATCCAAAGGCGACTGCCTGACGCGTTCCACCAGTCTGGTTGAATTTCGAAGCGATGTAATCGACACTTGGCCCAATTCATGCATAAAAAATGCGATCGCAGAAAGCGTTGGCGTTTAAGGGGACCGTGTTTGTTATGAAGGCTGATTTGAAGACCGGGCCGGTACTCGTTCTTGAATTGAACGAGTTGTGCCCACCAATTCTGGAGCGCATGATCGCCGCGGATCAACTTCCGAATTTCAAGAAGCTTCGCGACAGTTCAGAAGTTTTCGTAACTCNCACGGATGACCCAACGCTGGAACCTTGGGTACAGTGGCCCACGTTTCACACTGGNCAGCCCGAGAGCGTTCACGGCGCCGCCGAGTTGGACGAAGGACATCTCATCAAGCCAGCTCGTGTCTGGGACACTCTGGCGGAATCCGGTGTGGAGAGCGTGGTCTTCGGTTCAATGAACGCAGACGCAAAGCGCAAAGACCGCGTCTTCCTGGTGCCGGACCCATGGTCTGCCAATGTCACGCCAAGCGACGCCTCTTATGAGGCCTTTCANAAATTCATCAGCTTTCATGTTGCCGAGCATACCAACCCAAATGCCAAGCCAACTTCCGCTGACGCCATGAATTTTATGAAGTTCATGCTTGGTCATGGGCTTTCATTGAATACGGTTACAACGGCCATGAGCCAGATCGCCGGCGAGAAGACCGCATCTGGCGATCGCAAATGGGGGCGCGCGCTCGTCCTCGATTGGATGATGTGGGACGTATTCGCAAAGACGTGGAAAAAGCGCCGTCCACAGTTCGCGACGTTTTTCGCCAATTCGACAGCGTTTCTTCAGCACCGATACTGGCGTCAGATGGATCCGGACTCCTACCAGGTGAAACCTTCTGAAGAAGACGTGCGGAACTACGGTTCGGCAATCGAGGATTCGTATCGTCACATGGACCGGATCGTTGGCAAGGCCTTTGATCTGGTTGGCCCAACCGGTCGGATCGTTTTGGCGACAGCTCTAAGCCAGCAAGCCAATACCCAATATGAACATATTGGCGGCAAATTCGTGTATCGCCCTCACAGCTTCAAAGACCTGTTTCAATGGGCTGGTGGACCGCAACCTGTTAGTTTCGAACCGGTCATGACACATCAGGCTTGGGCCACATTCCAGTCTGAAGCAGCCGCCATCGAAGCAGAAGCAACGCTCGCCGCGCTTCAGTCGAACGGAAAGACCATCATGGAATGGCGCCGCACTGCAAATCGGATCATGTTCTGGTGTGGTCTGATATCGAAGACCGAACCCGGGTTTGAAGTGACAAACGCCAAAAATGGAGAAAGCACCTCATTTGAGGAGCTGTTCATGCTGGTAGGCCAAGTGAACAATTCTAANCATTGCCGCGATGGAGCNTTTTGGGTGCAAAGCGTCGACGGATCAGCAAAGCGACATGTCGACAAACTGCCACTGGAGCACGCCTATGGNTTGATGCTGGATATGTTTTCAGACCAGACNGCATCAAAAGTCGCGGCCGANTGAGACATCCCGCCTAAAGCCGGACTGTGCCGCGCACGACCCGGCCGTTGCGCTCTATCTCAATATCCCAGCTACTGACTCCCTCNTTGAGCGCCGATTTGAGCTCATCAACCGTCTTCGTTTGAACGCCGTTCACCGAGCGCACAATGTCTCCGGGGCGGAAGAAATTCCGCGCAATAGAGCGGCGCATGACTGAATAGACATAGATGCCTGATCCTTTCTGGAAAGGATCCAGCCCGTTTTCCTCAGCCAAACGAGGAGAGAGCTCAACCACGCGCGCACCTGAGAATGCGGTCCGTCCTTCCAGCAATACAACGTCAGCCTCGCTGGCACCGGGTGGCGGGGCCACGGTCACACCCATGTTCTGGGTCTTGCCGCCGCGAAGCACTGTCAGCGACGCTTCCTCACCGGGGCTCCGCACGGCCGCCANGAATTTCAGACCCTTCTCATCGAAGACTTCACGTCCATCGATGGCNGTGATCAGATCGCCGCGNCGCAGTCCGGCTTCATCAGCGGGACCATCATCATAGACCTCGGTAACCATCACGCCGACCGGCCGATCGAGACCTTGAGCTTTTGCAATGTCATAGCTGACGGATTGCGCGGCGAGACCGAGCCAAGGGCGTACAAACGTGCCTTCATTCATGGCCGCGTCNACCACGCGCTTCACCATCTCTGCCGGAATGGCAAACCCGATCCCGTTCGAACCGCCGGAGCGAGAAAAGATCGCCGTATTCACGCCAACGAGTTCGCCCTTGGTATTGACCAGAGCGCCGCCGGAATTCCCTGGATTCACCGCCGCATCGGTCTGCAGGAAAAAGGCATAGTCAGAGATTCCGACATCTGTTCGCGCCGTCGCAGAGATAATGCCGCTGGTGACAGTCTGGCCAACGCCGAACGGGTTTCCAATGGCCAGCACAAGATCGCCGACCTGCGCCGCACGCGTGTCTGCATATGGCAATACCGGCAACACCGCGCCCTCAGTGTCGATCTTCAGCACAGCAAGGTCAGTCCGCTCGTCCGCGAGCACCAATTCAGCCGGATACTCCCTGCGATCACTCAGCACGACACGATACGTATCCGCGCCTTCGATCACATGATTGTTCGTTACAATCACACCGTCTGATCCGACAATCACACCGGACCCAAGCGAATTCTGGCGACGCTGCTTGGGAATGGCATTGCCAAAGAACATCTGCTCCATTGGCGATACGCGATTGGACACCATACGTTCGGTGAACACGTTGACGACAGCCGGCGACGCTTCCCTGACAAGCGGCGCAAAGCTGAGATCAATTTCGGTTTGTGACTGCGGCAGTCGCTGCGCGCTTGCAAACAGTGGCAACAAAGCCAGGACAAGAAGGGCCAGAACCGAAAGCCCGGCAACGACCAGGAACTTCGAAACGTGTTTCGTCATGCGGAGTGTATGCATCATGACTATGGCTCTATTGCGGCGTGAAGCAGGTGGCAATTCCTCACTTCATGACAAATCNGTGAGTTTTTTCAGGGAGTTGTGCCCGGCTCATCCCTGGCTGCGAGCGCAGCCAGATTGGCTGCATGGCTTTCCCTGCTGATACGATAAAAGCTCAGGCAGAAAATCATGAGCNTCCAGATCACNAGCAGCGACACGGCATACCCCCATCCGAGACGGTCCAGCGAAGCATCCGCCACCTCACCCGGCTGCATGCCGGGCCGTAGCTCTGCCACCGACAATACGACGGCGGCCGTCAGAATTCCCGCCCCCTGCGAAAGCTTCCGAATGAANCTGATACCCGCAAAGAAGATGCCNTCGGAACGGCGCCCTGTGGCAAGTTCGCTNTCTTCAACAATGTCCGCAACCATCGCCGCCATCAGCATTTGCGTCACAATGATCAACGCCACNTCGACCACAGTGATCACGAGCACGATGTAATACAGCGCGTCAGTCCCGTTGGCAGGCATGAGCCCGAACAGCCGCGCCAGAACGGGGGCTGGTGCAATTGTAAAGGCGAACAAGCCGATGATGATCGCCCCGCGCTTCTTGCCCAGCGATTTCCCGATGAGCGGTGCCAGCACCAGCGCCATGCCAGCCGACAGGAATACGCCCATGGTCAGCCCTGCGATCTGATCGGTGTCAAAGCCCCAGAAGAAGCCNTTGATGTACTGATTCAATGCCGCTGATATTCCACTCGCGAACAGACCGAAAAGTGTCGCCAGAAATAGCGCCCGGAATGACGGATTCGAAACGGTCTCGAATATCTCACTGAACACTTTGCCGATGGTGAGGTTGCGAGCAGGCGGCGCTGCCTTGAGGTGTGGGATATAACGATGGGTTCCGACACTGCAGATAAAAATGGCACCGACGATCGTGACCGCTGCCCAGAGCCCATAGGTGTGCCATCCATCCAGATTGAAGAAGCCCATCTTTACCGTTTCGGTTGGCCGCAATAGCAAGGTCAGCAAGGCAACCTGNATGGCCAAGCCGCCGATCCAGGCNAAGAAATACCTGAATGACATGAGGCTGGTTCGGGCGTCGTAATCCTGCGTGAGTTCTGCGGCNAGTGCGAGGCTNGGCACNTCGTAAAACGTAAAGCACAGCCGTACGGTGATCGTGATCGCAACCAACCAGACAAACAATCCTTGGCTATCCNGTCCCTCCGGAGGATTCCAGGTCAGGAAATATGCAACGCCGAGCGGCAACATGGCTGCNTACATGAAGGGGNGCCGACGCCCGAACCGTGTGCGGACATTATCCGACCAATACCCGACAATCGGATCCGACACAGCGTCAACGACAAGAGCCAGGAACAACGCGCCAGCAACAAGCGACGCAGAGATGCCCAGGACCTGACTATAGTAGAGCAGCAGAAAATACTCGAAGCCGTTATTCTTGACCCCGCTCGCGGCACCGCCCACGCCATAAGCAATCCTGGTCAGGAAGCCCGGCTTGCGTACGACTGGCGTGGGCGCTGCCGTAAAGGTCAAAGGCCGAGCACCATCTTGGCCATGATGTTGCGCTGGATCTCATTTGAACCAGCGTAGATCGACGTCTTGCGATAGTTGAAGTAACTCGGCGCAACAGGCACGGCATATTGCGGCATTGGCAGGTCAGCATTTGCGCCATCCCGCGCGACAGCGAAACTGTCCTGAACAAATGGTGCAGCATAGGCGCCGGTCGCTTCCAGGATCAATTCCGTGATCGCCTGCTGGGTATCCGACCCTTCGCATTTGAGCATGGAGCTCTCAGGGCCAACTGCCTGCCCCGCCGACAAGGCCGAAAAAATCCTCTGCTCAGTTGCATCCAGACTGTCGATCTTGATTTCCATGTTCGCCAGCTTGCGAGAGAAATCCCGATCACGGATAAGCGCCTCACCTTCAGATTGCTCCAGACTGGCTATCTTTCGCGCCTTTCTCAGCATGTTCCGAAGACCCGGGGCATACGCATTGCCACGCTCGAACTGGAGCAAGTATTTCGCGTAGGTCCAGCCCTTGTTCTCTTCGCCTACAAGCGCTTCAGCCACTGGCACACGGACATTCTCGAAGAAGACCTGGTTGATCTCCTGCTGCCCTTCCAGTGGTCCATCCAGCGTAGGAAGTGCGGAAACGGTGATACCCGGCAGAGTCATCGGAAACACGATAAAGCTGATCCCCTCCTGAGGCTTACCCTCTTTGGAAGTTCTGACCAGACAGAAGATCATGTCGGCCCACTGCGCGTGCGTGGTCCAGATCTTCGAACCGTTGAGAACGTAGTCGTCACCGTCGCGCACCGCGCTCATCTGTAGTGAAGCGAGATCAGATCCAGCGCCCGGCTCTGAATACCCTTGGCACCACCAGACATCAGACCGGAGGATCGGCGGAAGGTACTTTTCTTTTTGCTCGTCTGAACCGAATTCCATCAGAACTGGCGCGACCATCGATATCCCCATCGGACTGACCGTGGGAGTACCGGCAGCGGAAAGCTCCATGTTCAGGATGTAGCGCTCGGATGGTGACAGACCGGGGCCACCATATTTTTCCGGCCAGTTGGGCGCGACCCAGCCCTTTTCATAAAGGCGCTTCTGCCACTCCACCTGGCCGTCCTTGTCGAGATACCCGTTCTTCGACATGGCCATTTTCGCACGCAGCTCAGGCGTATACGCCTCGGCAATCCAATCCCTGACTTCTTTTTGGAACTCAAGGTCTTCCTTGGTAAATGAGAGGTCCATAATTGTCTCGGATCAATCGACGCTTGTGAGGTAGGTAATTTGTGGCGCGCCAGCGAGGCACGCGCCCAGCTTTGGCGCAGCTGCGGTGTAATGCTCGGTCTTGCCATGCGCATCCAGATCGTCCTGGCTGGCATACTCTTCGAGGAAAACGTAGGAGCCGTCTTTGGATTTATAGAGCTGGTATGTGAGACAGCCCGGCTCGCTGGCCTTGACCTTCGCCATCAGGTCCCTTGCGACCTGTTCAAATTCCGCTTCCTTGCCCTCTTGAATGGACAGGTTCACAACCACACCAATCATGTCGATTTCCTCCTGATATATGCGTCTATCCTTAGGATGTTCGGCGCCGACGGCAAGGCTAACGTAAGGGAGGGAGCGATCAGGTTTTGGTCGGTTGAAGCGTTGTTTTGCCAGCCTCTCGACATGGGCCTTAGCTTTTGGAATGAATTTTGCTGTTCCTAAACAGAAGCAGACGTTCAGGACCCTCAATGCCTTCCGATGTTATGGAAAGAAACACTATGCCAAAGTCGACATATGCATCGCAGTCGAACGCAATGGCCGTGATTCCGACCTTGAATGAGGAAGCTCACATCGAGGCGTGCATTCGCTCCCTAATGGTGGGCGACAAAACGCTACAGGAAATTCCACTCGTCATCGCGGACGGTGGAAGTCACGACCGTACTGTTGAGATTGTCGAGGGTCTCAAAGGCGAGTTCCCGAATTTGATCGTCCTGAAAAACCCCAAACGGCTACAGGCTGCAGCAATCAATCTGGCCGTCGAGGCATATGGTTCCGACCACACCGATTATATGGTGCGTTGCGATGCACATTCGATCTATCCGCCAAATTTCATTCTGGATGTCGTCGATTCATTGAAGTCCACCCAAGCCGCATCTGTCGTCGTACCGATGGACGCCATTGGCCAATCCTGCTTCGAGAAGGCCAATGCATGGGTCTCAAACACAATACTTGGATCAGGCGGATCTGCTCACAAGGCGGGGCGGAAGTCCGGTTATGTCGATCATGGTCATCACGCTGGCTTCGATTTGAGGGTCTTCAAGAAAGTTGGCGGATACGACGATACGTTTTCTCACAATGAAGATGCCGAATATGATGCGCGCGTCGCGCAACAAGGAGGACGCATTTTTCTCAATGCAGACATCCGCATTCAGTATGTACCTCGCAGCAGCGCCACCGCCTTGGCCAGGCAATACTTCAATTATGGCAAAGGGCGCGCCCGCACCATTCGCAAACACCAGGAAGTGCTGAAATTACGACAAGCGCTGCCAATTGCGGCGTTGCTTGCAAATCTGATGAGCCTGATAGCCGCACCGTTCATTTGGTGGACTCTTCTTCTGCCAATCATGTACCTTTTGGTTCTTGGCGCAGCTTCGCTGGTCATCGCGATAAGCAAGAGATCAATCTGCGGGCTCTACGCGGGCGTTGTGTCGTTCGCCATTCATATGAGTTGGGCCGCCGGTTTCTTGCGCGAAACCATACTTCCAAAGCGTTCCGGCACCGCCTCGCCTTTGGTTTCCACCCAAAAACCACTATAAACAATTCATTAATCATTGAGCATCCATGGCAAAGCTGACGCAGCAAATTCAGAAGTCGTTTATCGAGCGCCTCGGGCAACTGACCCGCTCGACCACGTCTTTGCGCGCGCGGATGCGGCAACGGTTCGAAGCGTTCTCGACGCCATCGGAGGCAGAGGCCGAACCAGCTCCTGCTCAGGCGCTGACTCGCGTATCTGCAGCGCCGGACGGCGAATGCCTGTATGCTATTGGCGACATTCACGGTCGGCACGATCTGTTGGAACGCCTCATCGATCAAATCAAGCAAGATCGGCAAACGCTGCCTGAAGGCACCAAGTGCACGATCGTCTTTCTCGGGGACTACATTGATCGGGGGCTGCAGTCCCGCAGTGTCATCGATTTCCTGATCAGCGACCGCCTTGATGGTTTTGAAACAGTCTTCCTGATGGGAAACCATGAGGAGGCGCTTCTGCGTTTCTACCATGATGCCAGTTTCGGAAAACAATGGGTCCGATATGGCGGCGGGGAAACACTTTACTCTTATGGCTTTCAACCACCGAACACGCGCTCCAGCCTGACGTCACACGAAGCCATGCAAGCGGCGAAGAAAGCCTGGGACCAGGTCTGGACCGGATTTCGCGATCGGCTGCCGAAAGAGCACCTTGAATTCTACGCATCCCTCAAGACCCATCACATCGCGGGCGACTATCTCTTCGTACATGCAGGTGTGCGTCCTGATGTTCCTCTGGATCAGCAATCTGACCGGGACATGCTGTGGATCAGAGATGAATTCCTGGATGATGCGGCAGAATTCGAGCACGTAATCGTGCACGGCCACACGCCAGCAGATGACGTCTTCCGCGATAATCGTAGAATCGGCCTCGATACCGGGGCCTTCATTAGTGGACGCTTATCGGCTGCCAGACTTTTTGGCACTGATGTCAGCTTTCTGGAAACAAGTCCGAGTTAAAGACTAATCATAGCTTGGCGGCGGGTGCCGTCCAATCAGGGAGAATTTGGGGACATGACCATATTTCGTGCTATTTTGTTGGCGCTTGCGGCAGGTACATTCCTGCTCGTTTCTGCCTGCCAGTCCGGCACCGTCACACAGCGCTCAGACGCGACCGATGTTGCGACCGACCAGCGCACTGCTCCGGCGTACGTCCTGGGTAATGGCGACCGCCTTCGTGTAACTGTGTTCGGCCACCCGGACCTGTCCGGCGAGTTCGATGTTGACGGCTCCGGCGCAATTTCATTGCCACTGATCGGCCAGCTCGACGCGCTCGGCCTCACCACACCAGAACTCGAAGCTCGTATCGTCGAAACGCTTGATGGTGATTACATCCTGAACCCACGCGTAAGTGCGGAAGTGATCAACTATCGTCCCTTCTACATTCTCGGCGAAGTTGGATCACCAGGCGAATATCCCTACACGTCCGGCCTGACCGTTCTGAATGCCGTGGCGGCTGCGGGTGGATTTACCTATCGGGCCAACAAGAAGGTTGTGTTCATCAAAAGCGTAGATGGCGCAGAAGAACAAAGCTACACGCTCGACACCAATACAGCGGTTAAACCCGGCGACACGATCCGGATCGGTGAGCGCATTTTCTAGCGCGACTTAACCATTCAAAAATTGCAAAGGCGGCGCTTTCTGGGCGTCGCCTTTTTTGTTTCCCGATTCCCAGCTTGGCACGCGACTGTCCTAGAATCGGTCACTCATTTTCAAACGAGCAAGAAATACCCCCAGAACGCCCAAATTTCGTAGTGTTTTGCCGAATACTTACCCTTTACTTTCCCCTGACACGCGAAATTTGCGTCCATCCGCTAATTATTTTCAAAATTGGCGGTACAAACATTGCAAACCTCCCTGAAAGAAATAAACATCCAATCAATCTTCCGAGTTAACTACTCGTTAGCAAATGCGTTGGGTGTGGCAGGTAACCCGGCACATTGTGTGTAGATTGTAGGGGACGAAAATGGGATTGAGACTTTCGAAAGAGTCGCGCGAAGTGGAGATTTCGACATATACGACCCTCAGGAGCCGGCCCG
Source organism: Hyphomonas sp. TMED31 (assembly GCF_002172815.1). NCBI lineage: Bacteria > Pseudomonadati > Pseudomonadota > Alphaproteobacteria > Hyphomonadales > Hyphomonadaceae > Hyphomonas > Hyphomonas sp. TMED31. The sequence goes on from NZ_NHCK01000062.1 coordinate 31,851, forward strand.
TTCGTCCGGGAACTGAGCTATCGGCGAAACGCACATTTGATGTCGTCGTCGCTTCCGCCATCCTGTTGTTCACCGCTCCACTTATTCTTGCAGTCGCGATTATCGTGCGCCTGCAGGATGGCGCACCGGCCCTGTTCCGCCAGTCCCGTCTCGGAAAAGACGGTGTGCCATTCAAATGCTACAAGCTACGCTCCATGGTCGCTGACGCGGATATCCGCCTGCAGGAATTACTCGCCGCCGACCCGGAAGCTCGCCGCGAATGGGCAGACACACAGAAACTCACACACGATCCCCGCATCACACCTTTTGGCCACTTCCTTCGGAAAAGCTCAATCGATGAACTGCCCCAGCTTATCAATGTCATTCGTGGGGACATGTCCCTCGTAGGTCCACGCCCAATCGTTGAAAGCGAAGTTTCGAAGTATGGCGACAACTTCAAAGACTATTGCGCCGTCCGTCCTGGTCTGACAGGTCTTTGGCAGGTTCGCGGTCGCAGCGATACGACGTATGAGTCCCGCGTAGAGATGGATGTCGAATATGTTCGTGAGCATTCCTTCCTGTCTGATCTCAAGATCCTTTTCCTGACGGTTCCAGCGGTCTTCAACTCCCGCGGCGCACGCTGATTCCAAAGGTCGAGAATGAAAGCTCGGCATTCCAAGGCGCATTAAAAAGCCGGACGAGATGAACGATCTCGTCCGGCTTTTCCTTGCCCAATGTTCAGGTGTCAGTTGACGTTAAAGTTGTGCCCGAAACCAGTCGATCGTATCCGCTACCCCGGTCTCAAGCGAAAAGCGCGGCGCCCAATCGAGACCAGATGCGCGTGTCTTTGACATATCAGCGACAATAAGAGGTGGCTCGAACGCAGGCGCTTCCCTCGCTCCAAGCTTGACCAGATCATTCCGGCCAACAGCGCTGGCGATTTCAAGAATGACGTCTTTGACGCGGACCGCCTGGCCAGTTCCGATATTGTACTCGCCGGTCAGATCACTGGCGGCAAGCGCTGCCATGCCGCGGCCGACGTCCGCCACATGACTGTAGTCGCGCAGCTGCATGCCGTGAGAACACGCCGCTTCGTCTCCCGCCAGCAATGAGTTAATCACATAAGCCGTCAGGCGGCTTTCGTGCTCACGAGGACCATAAATGAAGAATGGGCGACCTGCCACGAATGAGGCCCCGGCCACCTGACACATGGCTGAGAGGCCGTGCAGAACTGACACTTTCGCGGTTCCGTAAATCGTGTTCGGGCGCAATGGCGTGACATCTTCGATGCAAATTCCGGACGTCCAGTCATATTCGCCACAGGACCCACACAAAGCGATGCGTTTGCCACCAGCATCAAGAAAGTCCCGTCCCAAGGCGAGGCTTGCCTGAAGCCAGTCAATATTTTCTGGCGCTCCCCAAAGCCCGCTGACCGCAGCACGCCATGCGATATGGAGCAGCGTATCGGCCCCAGCCTCGGAGATCAGTTTTTGCCGGGCTTCCGGATCAGTCAGATCGCAGCCGACGTAATGCGCTCCCGGGACGCTTTCGGAAATCGGGCGGCTTGTTGGAACGATAACCTTGTGCCCGCGGGTAACCAGGTCTGTGACGGCATGGAACCCGATGAAGCCGGTACCGCCTGTAACAATAATGGTCTGTGTCATTGATTGATTTTCCGCGTGTGCAGCTTCTTGTCAGATGTCGAGGTCGGGCCAGTTGCGGTCCTTATCGGAGATATCGGTAACCGGGGCAGGCCATTTGATTCCAACACCCGGATCGTCCCAGCGAACACCGCGCTCCGTTCCCGGCGCATAGGCATGCGAGGTCTGGTAAAACACTTCAGCACCGTCCGTCAGTGACAGGTATGCGTGCGCGAATAGAGGCGGAACAATCAGCGCCTTCCGGTTTTCAGCTGTCAGTTCGACGCCGAACCATTGGTATCGCGTCGGCGAATCTGGCCGCATATCGACGATGACGTCGAAAACGGCGCCATTGATACAGCGAAAGAATTTTGCCTCCGGCGCTGTTTCGTCCTGATAATGCAATCCGCGCAACGTCCCGGCCGAAACGTTGCCGGACATATTCGCTTGGACGAATTCATAGTTCGCACCAACCGTGGCAAGTTCGTCCTTGCAGTAAGCTCGCGCAAAATAGCCGCGCGCATCCGAGAATGGCTCCTGCTCAACGATGAACGCACCGCTGAGCGGCGTTTCGACAAATTTCATGTCAGTCCCCTGAATTGATGTCCGGAAATTGGATTAGCCTATAGAAGTTGCAAATCACATTCCGAGATTAACAATCTTTTCGCTGTCATTTCATCGTATCGAAACTTCTATGGTTTACGGGCGATCGTGACCAAACAAGCCGTGCAAGCGTGGGACATGGCGAACTTACGGAGACTTCTATGAATGACGGCAATCTGACCGAAAGCGGTGTGCGCATTCTCGGCGCGGGGTGCGCAGGCTTCGGTGCAGCTCATCAACTGCACTCACAAGGGGTCAAGCCTGTCATCTACGAAGCGCGAGATCACATTGGCGGGCATACCGCCAGCTTCGACTATAAGGACGGCTTCATTTTCGACGAAGGGCCGCATATCTCTTTTACAAAGAATGAGCGGATCAAGACACTCTTTGCTGAAAGCGTGGAGCAGGACTTCCAAGCCTTCCCGTCCCGCGTAAACAATTACTGGCAAGGCCATTGGATCAAGCATCCGGCTCAGGTGAATTTGGCGGGTCTTCCGAGACAATTGATCGTTGATTGCATCAAGGATTTTGTCCACGCGCAAAACAATGAGTATGGCGAAATCCGCAATTATCAGGATTGGCTTCACGCGGCCTTCGGCCCAACCTTCGGCGACACGTTCCCGGGCGAGTACACCAAGAAGTACCACACGACAGAAGCCAAGAACCTGACCACGGATTGGCTTGGACCGCGCCTGTACCAACCGGATCTCGAAGAGGTCCTCCACGGCGCGCTCGACAAGGATACTCAGGACGTCCACTACATTCCGGACTTCCGCTATCCGACAAATGGCGGCTTCGTCTCCTACCTCGACATGTTCGCGAAGAAGTCTGAGGTTCACCTCGATCATCGCGTGACCGAAATCGACACAAGGGAAAAGATGCTTACCTTCTCTCATGGGGGACAAGCATCCTATGAGAAACTGATCTCCTCGATCCCGCTGCCGGCGCTGATCCCACTCATCAAGGATGCCCCCAAGGATGTTCAGGAGGCCGCTGCGCTCCTGTCATGCAGTCAGGTCGTACTAATCAATATCGGGGTAAATCGGGCGAACGTTTCGGATTGTCACTGGACCTATTTCTACGACGCAGACATTCCGTTCTCGCGCTTGTCCTTCCCTCACATGTTTTCCCCGCACGTCGCCCCGGAAGGCTGCGGCGCAATTCAGGCAGAGATCTATTTTTCAGATAAATGGAAGCCGATGACCGGTACGCTGGAAGACTGGATCGAACCGACCATCCAGAGCCTGATGAAGATCGGCTACATTCAGGACCGGGAAGAAATCATCCACACTTCGACCCTCTACGCCCCGTGGGGCAATGTCATCTTCGACCACGACCGCCCCAAATGCCTCAAACTGGTACATGACTATCTGAAGGAAGTTGGTGTCGCCTATTGCGGCCGGTATGGCGATTGGGCGTATATCTGGACAGATGAAAGCTTCATCTCAGGTGAACGCGCCGCAAACATGGTCATGAATTACGGCGCTGAAGCCTAGTTCAGAAGTGACGCAACCCGGTCAGCAATCGCCAGGCTGGACGTGAGTCCAGGGCTTTCTATGCCAAACAGATGGACCTGACCGGGCACCCCATGATCCTCAGGACCGGCAATCCGGAAATCTGCATTCGGCTGACCCGGTCCGGATATTTTCGGGCGAATGCCGGAGTATCCGGCAACAAGCGAGTTATCCGGCAGCCCCGGCCAATAGCGCCGGATCGCCTCGTAGAATGAGTTGCCGCGTGCGGGATCAACTTCATAGTCGAGTGTTTCAACCCATTGGACATCCGGGCCAAAACGCGCCTGCCCGCCCATATCGAGCGTCAGATGCACACCCAACCCGCCTGGCTCCGGCACCGGATAAATCAATTTGCTGAACGGTGTAGAGCCACTCAGTGAGAAATAATTGCCCTTGGCGTAGTAGAATTCGGGCACGTGCTCAGATGGCACACCCTCAATACGTCCAGCCAAAGCTGGAGCAGTCAGACCTGCAGCGTTCACAACCATGTTGGCCGTAATCGTCGCAGCTTCATCGCCTGAACAGACCAATCGGGTCCTTCCATCTGGCAAGACTTCGCCCGAAACAACTTCCGTCTTGAATGCGATCACACCTCCATGATCTTCAGCTTCTCCCTGGAGACTGACCATGTAGGAATGACTGTCCAGTATTCCGGTGGAGGGCGACAGCAAAGCGCGGGTAGCATGAAGCGCTGGCTCCAATAGCTGGGCCTCTGCAGCATCGATGATCGTCAAATCATCCACGCCGTTGTCCCAAGCGTGCGATGCAATGCGCTCTAATTCCTCAGCCTGAATGTCGTTTGTCGCAACGATCAGTTTCCCGCATTGGCGATACGGGAGTGACCGCGACTGCAGATATTCATAGAGTTTTTCACGACCGGACACACAGCATTCAGCTTTCAGTGAACCTTTCGGATAGTAAATGCCCGCATGGATGACTTCAGAGTTCCGCGAACTGGTTTCCATGCCGATATCGGCACCGCGCTCGATGACCAAGACATCACGCCCACCTTTAGCCAGCGCCCTGGCACACGCCAGCCCGACAACGCCTGCACCAATGACGACGCACTCTATTTCGTACCCTGTATCCATGAGCGGTAATTAGAACAAAAATATCGGACACGCTAATTCGAATTTTGGTTCTGTCACGGCCCGGTTCTTGCTACTTGGCAGACAATCCTGTCTCGAAATCGGCATGATCTGCGCATTGAACTAAAACAGCACAGTCGCCGTCACTTTGAGACACCATGCAATCCAAGGGGACACTCTCATGCGCGTACTTTTCACTGGGGCTGATGGATATATCGGGGCTCTGTTGGGGCCTTATCTGCTTGAGCGCGGTATTGATGCCGTCGGTCTTGATACCGGATACTATCGCGAAGGCTGGCTCTACCCCATGAGCGGGCCGCGCCCACAGATTGTCACCAAAGACATTCGCGACATTACGGCTGAGGATCTGCAAGGCTTCGATGCCGTCGCACACCTTGCAGAACTTTCGAACGATCCGCTTGGCCAGCAAAATCCGGAACTGACCTTCCAGATCAACCACCAAGGCTCGGTTCGTTTGGCGAATGAAGCCCGCAAGGCTGGAGTGAAGCGCTTCGTATATATGTCCTCCTGCTCCGTTTATGGCGTCGGCAAGGATGACGGCGTTCTGGACGAGACGAGCGAAGTCAATCCGCAAACGGCCTATGCCGAATGCAAGGTTCGCGTTGAGAACGACCTCACGCCAATGAACGATGCAAACTTCACGACCTGCTTCATGCGCAACGCAACCGCCTATGGTGCCAGCCCGCGCCAGCGCTTCGATATCGTGCTCAACGATCTGTGTGGCCTTGCCTGGACCACGAAAGAAATCAAGCTGTTGTCAGACGGCAAACCGTGGCGGCCTCTCGTCCACGCTCTGGACATGTGTCAGGCGATTTACTGCGCACTGAATGCGGATCAGGACAAGATCGCCGGACAGCGTATGAATGTAGGTTCCACCGATCAGAACTATCGGGTCATCGACATCGCCAAAATCGTTGCTGACGAATTCCCGGATTGCACACTGTCGGTCGGAGAGCCATCTGCCGACAATCGCTCCTACCGGGTGAATTTCGACAAGATCCAGAAATTGATGCCGGACTTCAAATGTGAATGGACCGCAGAAAAAGGCGCCGCGCAGCTTCACAAGGTGTTCAAAGCCATCAATATGACACCAGAAATCTTCCAGGCAAATCCGTATACGCGCCTGAAAATGTTGATGAAGTACAAGGCCGATGGACTGCTGACAGACGACTTGTACTGGTCATCGTCCGATCTTTAGCGAACGCCTCAGGGCGGGCTGGCGGAAAAATCGGCGCCAGTCGCCCATGAGGTGGGCGAGGTAGAACAGAAATCGTATGCTGAATCACTTGGAATAATCGTTGTATGTAGCTCACTGTCATGTGACAGAAGCGGTATTCCGAGACTGGATGGGGACGTCTCGTGTCAATAGAAACACCTACTCAAAGCAAAGTAGCGTCCAAGCGGTTCGTTCTGCTCGACAGCTTGCGCGGCTATGCCGCCTTCGCGATCATGATCCTGCATTTTCCTGAGATAAATGGATCTCTCAACACCTATCTGGCTGTAGACTTCTTTCTCATTTTGTCTGGCTTTGTGTTGATGCACGCATACTTTCGCAACCCAGAATTCTCGCTCGTTTCATTTGCACAAGCCAGATTTGCGCGTCTGTACCCATTGCACCTGGTCACTCTGATCGTCTCTGTTCTGATATATATCGCAACGAACGAATACATCGACAAATCCACATTGGCGCTACACGGATTGATGATCCATCATGTTGGGTTGGGACCTGACAAATTCTGGTTCAATTCTCCATCCTGGTCGATCTCTGTCGAATTCTGGGTAAATATTCTGGTCGCACTCGCCTTGGCATTCGGGACCAGAATCCTGGGCTCGATCAAATCATCAATCGTCAACGGCCTGATGATCGTAGTTTCAATCGCGTGTTATGTGACGCTGTTCATAACGCTCGGGCATCTGGACGGACACATTCAGACATTGGCGCCGGCCGTCAGCGCAGGAATGGTCCGTGGGATGGCCTCATTCCTGGCGGGCATCCTGATCTACAAGCTGTACACGCATCTGGACGCGGCCCCCAACCCGGCGCTTCAGCGTGCATTTGGGATGGCAACGCCAATACTGCTTGTACTGTTCGCGATCTGTCTTTGGCTGCCATACATCCATCTGTGGATAGATTTTATCATGCTGCCGCTATTCCTCGCAGTCGTGCTGATCGGCGCGTTCGAGGTCGGATCAAGCGCAAAGCTCGCGATGAAGATCCATCATCTGGGCACCATTTCATTTTCCCTGTATCTCATACACCGTCCAATACAGAAGATCGCCTACCTGATCCTACCGGAAGACACGCCATTGGCCGTAAAAATTCTTCTGATTGTACCGGTCGTACTGGTTCTGGCCCACCTCACCCAAAAATACTTTGAAATGCCCATTTATCGGCGTCTCAAAAAATTACTTCGGGACGCGCCTCTGTTCGCATCAAAATTAAGTACACGCAGCGCTCGGGATTGATCGCCTTCACTCTTCTTCAAAGTCCTTTCCAAAGATAATTTCTAACATCCGGTTTCCGACGAATGACCACTCTCAAACCCGACACGACACTTCCAAAAGTTGCTATCATCACCCCAGTCTACAACGGTGCGGATTTCCTTTTGGAAACACTCGAAAATGTGCAGGCCCAGGACTATCCAAACCTGGTCCATATCGTGCTGGACAATTGTAGCACCGATGGCACAGCTGACATTTTGGAAGCCTTTGAGCCTAAAAATTTTCCTGTGATTGTTCACAAGAACACGCAATTGCTCCCACTGTACTCCAACTGGAATACGGCGATGAGCCATGCTCCAGCAGACGCAAAATATGTAAGGCTTCTTTGTGCGGATGACACAATGTCTTCGAACTGCACGCGAAAAATGGTGGAAGTCGCCGAGACTGATGATGATATCCTGCTGGTCGGAACGAACGTATCCAAGAATGATGACCCGGTCCCATTTGTCTGGCCGGAAGACCAGACTGTTATGGACGGCAAGGAAGTCGTGCGACGCTTCTTCTTGAATCAGATCGGCTTTTTCGCTGTTCATATGTTGATGCGCCGGGATGTCATGGACTGGCGCGATCCGATTTATGATGATCGCTTTACGGGTGCTGACTTCGAATCCGTGCTGGCTATCCTGAAACGCGGAAAATTTGGCATGGTGCACGAACGCCTCGGATGGGTCCGCATTCATGATGGCTCACAAACCGCCGCGACGATTGTCAAAAAGAATACGCATTTTGTAGACTGGCTAAACTCTTTGTATGAACACGGACCGGATGTTCTTACGGAACGGGAGTTCAAACGCGTCACACGTCGGTATTGCAGACACTATTTCCGGCGTGCCCTGCGTTGGAAGAAAGAGTACGGCGCCGAGGCAACCGAACGTCATTTCGCCGCGCTGGAGAAGCAGCGCGGCCCAACAACTTTTGCCACCTATGCCGACGCGTGGTTTGATTGGCTGATGATCAAGGTTGGTGTCCGGAAATACTGGTCCGGCTGGCCATCCTGAGCGCTAGAGAACGGACGATGAATTCTGGACCTCTTCACCCGATTAATGAACCGATGAAAATCGGCTTTCGCGTTGGCACGTTTCCAAAGCTGTCGGAGACCTTCATTCTGGACCAGATTGAAGGAATGATCGCCCGCGGACATCAAGTTTCCATTCTGGCAAACGACCGGGCCAAGCCACAGGAAAAGGCTGTATCGCCTGAAGGATTGCACGACCTCTCCTATGTTCGCTCAGACAATCCTCTCTTGTCCGGACTACAAGATCGACTGCCTTACCGTCTCCGCAGAGCGCTTACCGCCTCGCGCGAGCGCAAGTTCTGCACAGCCAATGATGTTATTATCTGCAACTTTGGCTGGTTTGGCGCTCAAGTACTGGAAAGCGCCAACTCGCTGTCTCCGGCACCAAAAATTCTCACGATCTTCCACGGCGACGATATGTCGAGAAGCTTGCTTGCCAATGGAGGCAATCTGTATTCAGACCTGTTTGATCAGAGACAGATGCTATTGCCGGTCAGTGACTTCTGGTCTGAACGACTTCAGCAATTCGGTGCACGCGAAGAAGACATTTTCGTTCACCGAATGGGCGTGAAGACCGAGAACTTCAAATATGCACCGAAAACTCGATCCAATACCGATCCATTCAAACTTGTCACCGTATGTCGTTTTGTTGAAAAGAAGGGGTTGGAGTACGCAATTCGTGGGTTTGCAAAAGCCGTGAGCCAAGCGCCCGATCTGACAATGCGGTTTGAACTCATAGGCTCCGGTCCGCTCGAAGCATCTCTCAAAGCACTTGTTCGCGACCTNGGCATTTCAGAATTGGTGAGCTTCTCAGGCGCTTTGCCACACAAGGAAGTTGCACACGCGCTAGCCCGGTCTGACGCGCTGGTCCTGCCAAGTGTGGTCTCTGAAGACGGAGATATGGAAGGGATTCCGCTTTCGCTGATGGAGGCCATGGCCAGNGGCGTTGGCGTCATCTCCACCTATCATAGTGGCATTCCGGAACTCATTGAGAATGGTGTATCGGGCCTTCTGGCACGGGAAAAGAACTGTGATCAGATAGCGGATCACATTCTGACCTTGGCCAGGAACCCGGAATTGGCTGTCACTCTCACTCGAAATGCGCGCGAAGTGATTGAAGAAAAATTCAATTCGACCAAGCTCAATGATCAACTCGAAGAATTGTGTAAGCGCGCGCTCACCGATTCGGGCGTCNCGCCCCAAAGCACTGAGTGAGGATCCGTATGTCGGATGGCGTTTCTGTAATACTTCCAACCTACAANCGNTGTACNCTGCTTCAGGAAACCNTGGAGTCTGTGCTCGCGCAATCCNNACAGCCTGCCGAAATCATTGTGGTTGATGACTGCTCGCCTGACGACACAGTTGAGATGCTAGCGACGTATGGCGACAAATTGCGACTGATAACCAAGCAAAGCAATCAAGGAAAAGCCCATTCGATCAATCTGGCACTTTCAGAGTGCCAGCATCCGCTTGTCTGGATCGTTGATGATGACGACCTGATGCATCCGGACGCTCTGCAGACCCTCACAAATTTATTGCAACACAATCCAGAAGCCGGCTTTGCCNATGGNCGCCACGTCCGTTTTTCGATCGACAATGCCGGAAACCGCCAGGAATGGGACACAGGTTACTGGACTGAATGCGCGTCTGAGGAGTTTCTGGTCCGCACAATGGAGGATTTCTTCGTTCACCAGCCGGGCATGATCTTTAAGCGTGCGCTCGTCGACCAATCTGGGCCCTTGAACGAAAATCTCGTTCGCTCTCAAGACTACGATTTCCTGATCCGGCTGGCCCGCGTTGCCTCAGGAGTTGGAACGCAAGACGTTATTTTCTTCCAGCGTCAACACGATGGACTCCGTGGCACGAAGGAAAACAGCTTCTCTGCGACAGAACGCGACAAGAAATGGATGGAATACGACCAGAAGATTTTTCGCGCGCTGAGAGACGATATGGATTTAAGCGAGTTCCTGCCGTCTGGCGAACAGATCCAATCTCCAACCGACAAACGCCGCGCACTGCTTCAAAGNGGCGTAATCATGGGNCGCAAGAAGCTTTGGGACCTAGCAATCCAGGACTTCTCCGATGCAGCGNCANTAGGGGACGCCCCNTTGAGCGATGCCGAGACGCTCACTCTTTCACGCGCATTTTCATCGAAATACGGCTGCGAAGAGATCTTCGATGGCGCATTTCCAATCGCTGAATACAAACAGATATTCGAATCTGTGCCCCTTGGATCTGAGATCTGCAGATCGCTTTCGAACGGGCTTAGATGGCGAGTCCGAGAGGCGCTGTTTAAAGGAAAGATTACCCGCGCATTCTTGTATTCTCGCTTCATGCTGGCTCTGAGACGAGCGCGATAGGCAACCATCGGCTTGCCTGATGGGCTGGCTCGTTTCTTGCTANGATATGCGCAAATGAACACTAGCGGATCGGGACGACATCCATGAAAGTTGTATTGCTCGCAGGCGGCTTCGGCACACGCATCAGTGAAGAAACCAGCATTCGGCCAAAGCCGATGGTTGAAATCGGCGGAAACCCGATCTTGTGGCATATTATGCGCCAGTACGCCGCCCACGGCCTCAAGGATTTCGTCATCTGCGCGGGTTACAAGTCTGATTATATTAGAAATTATTTTCTGAACTATCGCAACACCCGCTCAGACTTCACAATGAACTTGCGGTCCGGCCAAGTAGAGTTTCATGAAACCGAAGCTGAAGACTGGAATGTTACGGTGGTCGACACAGGCCTGAATACGATGACAGGCGGCCGCATCAAGGCAGCGCGGCGCTACATCGGCGACGAACCGTTCTGCGTGACCTATGGTGACGGCGTTTCGAATGTGAACATCACGGATCTCATCGAAAAGCACAAAGCATCGAATGCCTACGCGACGCTGACAGCGGTGGTTCAGCCCGGTCGTTTCGGTGGTCTCAGCCTGGATTCCCAGACCGGTGCGGTTCGGTCGTTCCGCGAGAAGGCCGCAGAAGATGGAAACGTCATCAATGGCGGCTTTTTCGTCTGCGAGCCCGAGGTTTTCGACTATATTGATGGTCCGGACACAATTTGGGAACGAGACCCACTCGAACGCCTGGTNTCTGACAANAAGCTCAACGCCTACCGTCACTTCGGCTTCTGGCAGCCGATGGATACGCTCAGAGACAGGAACTACCTTGAAGGCCTTTGGGAGAAAGGCGATGCCCCATGGGCACCTGAGCAGTTGATGGGCAAGAGCTGACTTCCAGCAATCCTGATATGGCACAATTTGCGCGCTCAGGCCGTCCCGTCACGACAATCTGCTAGTATTCATGGCGCATTCGATACCAGTTTGTAGAATCCACGTTTCGACCCTCCGCCCGAAAGGTACCCATGCATGTCCAAAGGACTGATGAGCTCAGCAGGAAAGGCCGCCGCGTGGAGCGCCGTGGGGAGCTGGGCCGGACTGGTCGGCAGCATGCTGTCGCTGGTCGTATTGGCGCGCCTATTGGCTCCTACCGACTTTGGCATATACGGGTTTGTGCTGGTGACGTTGGCCATTCCCGAAGCGATCGCCTGCAACAGCCTGAATGAATCGCTTATTCAACGGCAAGAATTGACTAGGGGGCACTCAAACTCCGTCTTTGGCTTGTCGTTCTTTTTCGCAGCGCTGTTCTTTGTGATCATCGCGGTTTCCGCTCCGATGATCGAGGCATTTTTCGGACAGGAGGGCTTGACCCCATTCCTGTGGGTTATGTCCGCAGGTCTCTTTGTGGGAGCTTTCACTGCAGTCCCGGCCGGCCATCTCCAGCGACGTCTCGCATTCAAGCAAATTGCCCTCGTCGACGTGGTGGGCACCCTCGTAGCGGCGATTGTGGGCATTGTACTCGCGATAGTGCTCCAGAACGCTTGGGCGCTGCTCATTATGGAGTTGTCGCGTCGAATCGTTCGAATGCTGGCTTTTTGGTGGTTCGACCGGTGGATGCCTTCTCTCTCCTTCTCCATCTCTAACTTGAAGGATCTTGCGGCTTTCAACTTCGCCTCGGTAAGCCTTCGCCTTATCACCGTGCTTGAGAAAAGCATTCCCCAGGCTGTTATTGGCATGTTTCTCGGACCTGCAGCGCTCGGAATGTTCAATCTTGCAATGCGCGTTCAAGAGCAAGCCGGGACCGCCCTGATNTCTCCTTTCGGCGCGATTGCCCTGCCCTTTGCATCGAAATCCCAAGCCAACCGCGAATTGCTCCACAAGCTGTTGCGCGGTGCAATAACGGTCGCAACTTTTGTCGCCTACCCCGCATTTCTCGGTGCAGTTGCTATCGCGCCCGTCGCTGTACCAATCGTCTTTGGAGAGCAGTGGATCGGCGCAATTGGCGCAATTCAGATCTCGTTGCTGATCGGGATTCGCCGCCCGACATCTACATTCGACGCGGGCGTGCTAAAAGGCGTCGGTCGCCCGGATCTGGTATTGAAGATCGCGCTGATCTGTCTGGCAACGATGATTGCCCTCCCATATGTTGCGCCATATGGTCTTGAAGCGATCATGTGGCTAATCTGGGCACAGAAGATGATTGGCTGGGTACTCGGTGCGCTCGCCGTTCAGCGNGTGGTTGGATTTTCCATCAAGCAGCAAGTTTTCGCTGGGGCATCCGCCTTGCTCGCATCGATCATCATGGCGGGCGCTGTCATTCTTACGTCGGCTCGAATTCCCGAGCACGTGGATGACATAGCAAAATTATTACTTTTGGTTGTGCTGGGCGCGCTGACTTATCCGCTGGTGTTGCTAATCGTTTCACCTCGCACCACCCTTCGTCGTATCAGGGCACTGGTCCTACTCTTCGCCGGGAAGAAGGAGCGCGCCCTACAGACAATGATGAATTCGCCAGACAATGACGAGTCGTCCAACTTTGCCCCTGAGGTTTCAGATGCGGCAAAATCTTGATCCCTCCAAAGTCGCCATTGTCATTCCACTGTACAATGACGAACCACATATCGAACGCGCAATTCTCAGTGCGCTTAAGCAAGAGTGCCCCAGTGGCATCTCTCTCGAGGTCATTGTCGTCGATGACTGTTCGACGGATTCTGGTTATGAGATTGCGAAAAGTCTGGAAGATGTTCACCCCAACCTGAGAGTGTTGAAGCAATCAATTAATCAGGGCCCATCCGCTGCGCGAAATCTCGCATTGTCTCAAACAGATGCTGGCTGGTTCACGCCGCAGGACAGCGATGACATTGTTTTGCCAGACCGCCTGTCGAAACTTCTGGCCACTGCAATCGAAAACAATCTTGATTGGGTGGCAGACAATCTTCTCATTTCGCAGGAAGCGTCCCCACAATCGATAGAACGCAACCTTTGGCCAGAAAAGCCCGACGGTCCGATTCCGCTTACAGCCGAGTTCTTTGTAGAGCGATCATTTGAAGTCGAAACGCCTCGATCCGAACTCGGTTTTATCAAACCTCTCTTCAATCGGTTAGCCATGAAAGATGGCGACTCGCCTTATCTCAACGAACTACGATTTGGCGAAGACTTTGAACTTTACACACGCCTTCTCCTGGACGGTACCAAAGCCTGGTTGATTGACCCTTGCGGCTACTATCTCGTCCAACGAGCAGGATCAGCATCTCACTCGCAAGCTGGGCGTGACCATCGCAGGCTTGCCGCAATTTCAGCACGCATGTCGAAAAGGCCGGGGATCTCGCCAGATGCGAAATCAGCACTGAAGGCTCATGCCGCTTACTCGCAGCGCGAAGCCGCAATCTGGGCGTGGATGGACGGTGTCCGACAACGCGACGTTTCATTAACGCTGTCTGCATTTAGCTTTTCAGTAGATGCGTCCCTGAATCTTCTGGGCACAATCATGAAGCAAGTTCTCAGAAAGCTGCTGCCAGCCCGCAGCATCACAGAATAATCCAATTCTCGCCGGATTCATCCGCAAGATGGCTTACCATGACAGGTGAATTGAGAATCGCGTCTTAAAGGCGCTTTAAGGAATGACCGGTCTATATACGTTCATGAATGAGGTGAACCCGTCTCTTGCTAGGACACGCTCCATGATGAATTTGGCGACTCAAACCAGCGTTATCGGGACTTATCGGGATCAGCCGAAAACGGACACGCATGGTGTGAACAAATGGCCAGTTTGGCTGCGCATCCTGGTGATCGTCTGCCTCAGCTCAGCGCTTTGGACAGGTATCATTGCTGGCGTTGCAGCAATCCTCTAGTTCTCTCACCTACCCGCCAGTGCACTAAGCGGCGCTTCTGTTTCCCGTGATAAATACCGGCATTTCTCCTACGCGCTTCCTGCGTACGGGAGATAGTGTAGCAGCTGCGCCGATATACAAAAGATTCAAGGCCGTATTGAAGCTGGACCAAGCAGTAGATTCTGTGAACGTCGAAACGAACACGATGCCTCCGAAAACAAGCCAAGCCGACATCTCAAGAGAAGTTTGCTGGAAAAACTGTAGCAGAAGCCTGTAGCCGCACCACGCCCACATCAACAGGTAGAGAGCCAATCCGATATACCCCAGATGCACGCGAACCTCGAGATACGCGTTGTGGAACGTCAGTTGGGTTCCGTAGGGCTTGAAGTCTGTCTCGTTGATAGACTGCGCTGCACCGTTTGAGATGTGCCAGAAGCCCGAATGGCCATGCCCGATCCAGGGATGTTCAGCTGCGGCAACTTCACCCGCGGCCCAGATAGCGGTTCGGCCTGTGAATGTAGAATCCTTGCCCAGCGCAGCGAGGAAGTCCTGCAGGTAGGATTGATGCGTCTGGTTGAGCACGAACATCGCACCCAACAGAATGGCTGAAAAAGCCGTCAAAACCAGAAGCGACCGAAGGTGGCGAATACGGCTGATCGAGACCCAAAGAAACTTAACACCCATAAGGCCAGCAATACCTATCGCGGCGAACACCAAGGCAGTGGCCGACGGCGCCCGCAACATGAACAGAAGTGCGACGGGAAACGCGACAGCTGCGAGCATGCGCGTCCAAGGCCAAGATTTGTCGTTCAACAACGTCGTTAGGCTAAGCAAAGCCACAAGGAGCATTTGCTGTGCAAAATAGTTTTTCTGAGGATACGGGCCGCCTGCATGCATGGTGTCGTAATAAGGCGCGCAAACAACAAGTGCGGCAACTCCAGCGAAAAACATGCAGCGCAAGATAGTCGAGATATCAAACCGCGCGATCGTGATTAAGGCTACAATTGGCGTGAGCAGGAACAGCAATGCCGTGCGCAAGGCATCTCCTGTAAAGGGAGACCATGCCACTGACATCAGACCGAACAGCTGAATCGGAAAAAGTGGCCACGCCTTGAGCATGACCGGGATAATTTCATCCTTGTAAAGGAACAGCTGTGCGACAAACCACAAGACGATCAAATATCTTAGGGGCGTCTCCATTGGCAGCGGAACGAACGCATTTAGGAACCATATAGAAAGAAGCGCTTGCTCCCAAAAAGGAATCTTGCGCGGCTCTTCATATACAGTAGCCATGACAAGCGCATCGCGGTCATCAGCAGGAATACGACTTACGATGTTCATGTCGCGCTCTCCCCCCCAAGGCTCGTCCTTACGACATCACGCATGAAGCCAGCTGGCTGAATAAAGATGTCCTCGGGTAACGCATTCAAGACATTCACATATCGGGTTATCTCACTTCGATCAGAAACGAGTTTTTCGATCAGTTTGGGTAACTCCGTCTCCAGTGGTTCCTCGACCACAAAACCGCAGCCATGCCGTTGCAGCCACGCCGCAGTCTCAGTGCCCGCAGGCGCGATGGAGGGCGTTGCGTAGTAGCCGCCTTCATATATGCGGTTTGGTAGCAACCAGACCGAGTTGTATCCCGCTTCCATGAAATCACCTGCCCAGACGACGTCCAGCGAGGCATAAATTCCCGACAAGTCTTCAGGCGATTGATAGCTGCCGAAATATCGCACGTTCTGGCGCGCATCAATTTCAGGCTCAAACACTGGAATTTCTGTTCGGGCCGGCAGCCCGTGGAGATGAACCTCTACTGCGTGAGGGAAAGCATCGGCCAATGCGCATAGAAGATTGAATGATCGTTGGCATCTCAAATTGCCGACCCAACCAAGGGTGATTTTTTTTGATGCTGCGCTTTCTGAACATACCTCACCGCGCGGACGAGGTCCAAAGTCAGCATCCGCGCTGAGCCGGTTTTCAACGAGGTAAGCCTTGTACTGACCAGCATAGTACCGCTCAAAATGGTTCTTGATAAAACCGGGAGAACTAACCACCAGCGCTCGGCTACGTTTCAGCAAAGATCTTTCCAAAAATCGCACTGTCCGTCCGACAATGTCTTTGCGAACCAGCAATCGGTGCACATCAAGGCTCTCATAAATGACCGGTGTGTCCAATTTTGCGTAGCGCTTCGCTAGAAATGCACAAGCCAACATGTCCAGATTACGAGCGTAGATCAGGTCAGCATCCGCGAGCTTTTCCCTGTGGGCAGCAGCCTTTCTCGCCCCTTTGAACACCTGTGCAATCCGTTGAAGAAAAGCGCCATCGCGAGTTTTGCCAAGATCGACATTCTCCCATTCGGGGTCGCTATCTCGGCGGCGCATCATGAAACCCGTAACTTCCAGACCGTCTCCGACAAAGGATTTGACCCGGCGACGCACGGCCGCATCGGCCGCGTCGTGTCCGAAGAAGGCAATCCTGGTCATTACAAAATCCAATTCTCGCCAGAGGCCAAAGCCCCCACACCGCACCTCAGTTCGCGTCGACCTTTTCNGCAGCNCCGGTTTTATGGTCGGCAAGACTCGGAGGNGTTTGAATGGCCGTAGGCTGAATTTTCCCACTCTTNGACTTCTTGGAACCGCCGCGCATAAAGGAGAAGAGAGAAGGTTTGCTCTCCATCTGATAGTACTTCCGGTANGCATCGTAGCTNGCACCCGGATCACTGTAATGACGACGACGATTGAGATTGACCATGTTTAGTGTCACGCCGAGCAGGTCTGCTTGGAACGATTTCAACAATGCGAGAGACTGACGTGCCGCGGCACGTGTCGTATGCCTCCAACGGACAACCAAGATCGTTTTATCGGTTTTCCCGGCCACAACACGAGCCTCTGCCATCAACAATAGCGGGCCTGTGTCAATCAGAATAAGATCGTACATTGACCGCAGACGAACCAACAAGTCGTCGAACGCTCGCGTACCGAACACATCATGCGGCGTGTGCCCAGTCAACGACAGGGGCAGGATGTCGAGCATGCTCTTCGGATCTTTTGCAATTGCATCAGACAGCTGACCAGCTCCGAATAGATACTCAATAAATCCGACTTCGGGCTTGAGACCGGCGGCTTCGGTCAACTGACGGCGACGGAAGTCGCCATCAATAACCAGTGTGCGAGCCCCGGACATTGCTGACATCCGACCAAGTGCGAGCGTCAAACTGGTTTTACCTTCATCCGGCAGCGAAGACGTAATCGCTACCGTCTTTGTTTCGCTATCAAGGTCAGAGAACGCGATGGCTGCACGCAAATACCTCACACTCTCGGCAAAGGCAGATAGCGGGTTCTCTATTAGATACTCAGCCGGGTTGGTTTGCGTAAAGCCGAGCGCGTTGGTGGTACGAATGAGTGGCACCGATCCGATCGCATTCTGGCGCAGCTTTTTCTCGATGTCCTCGGTGGAGGAAATTTTCATATCCAGCAGCTCAGCCAGAAGTGCCAGTCCTGCGCCCAGCATTCCGCCGAGAATTGCACCAATCAACAGGTTCAATTTCGTGCGAGGCGAACTTGGGTGTTTTGGAACCGATGCTTGCGACAGGATCACCGCATCAGGTTGAACCAGGCCATCCTGCTCTCGCGTTTCCTTGGAGCGTGAAATGAACTCCTCATACAGGACGCGGCTGGTCTCCGCATCGCGCTCCAACTCACGCAGGCGCACCATGGCCAGGCTGTTGCCGCGCAACTTCGCGTTTGAATTATTGATCTGCGACTGGAGACGTCCGACCTGATCCCGGCGAACCCGAACTTCGTTTTCCAGATTCGTCGCAATGCGGTTCATTTCATTCTCGATCTGGCGTTCGATATCGGCTTGTTCTGCACGCGCACCAATCAATTCTGGGTGCTGCGGACCGAGACGAGTCTCAAGGTCTCCAACGCGACCACGCACAGTAGAGAGTTGTTGTTTGAGGCTGGTGATCAGTGGAGATTCCAGAACTTCGGAAATACCATCCACACCTGCACCCCCATCAATTTGGCGACGCATGCTGTCATATCGAGACCGAACACGATTCAGTTCGACTTCGGCCTGGGTTTTCTGCGTGGTTAAATAGGCGATATTCTGCTCAGTGAGCGTGTTGCCCATCGCCGTTTCCATGTCGTTGTCAGCGATAAATTTAGCAACTCGATTTTCTTTTTCTTCAACCTCTTCCCGAAGTGCGAATACCCGGTCAGACAACCACTCGGTAGCGCGCCGCGTGGCATCCAGTTTGGTTTCAAGCTGTTGGACACGGTATTGATCTGCGATGGCATTTGCCAGTCGTGCGGCTGTTTCAGGCGACTCGCTCGTAACCTCCACATTGATCAGGTAAGTCGTACCTACTCGAGATACGCCTACGCTACCCATGAGTTTGGCTACAGCACTTTCGAGAAGTGCATTTTCCCGCTCATCGACACTCATCCCTTCAAACGGATCTTCTTCTGTCGTGTCGACCCCCAGAAAGCCAAGAAAGCTATCCGACAGACTACCGAGCACACTCGTTTCCGGTTCTCTGAGCGTCCAATTGAACTCTGGATCTTCGACCAGCTTTTGCTTCACCGCCACCTTGGTGAGCAAAGATTTGGACTTCATGATCATGACTTCGGTATCGATCACTGCCGTACTTACAGCCAACCCACTAAGCACGCTTCCAAGATCAATGACGTTCTGCTGCTCCGTATCAAGCTGAACGATTGAGCTCGCCTTGTAGAGCGGCACCTGATTGAATGTCATGTAGGCGACCAGCGAAAATACCGCCAGAAAGCTCAGCGCAATCAGCCAGAATCGGCGATAGACCGCAGCCAATAGGGACTTGAGGTCCGTAGGCATGGTGTTGCCATCGGAATCCGCTTCTGCGGGTACCTGGGTCGGAAGCTCAAAGCTGAAAGTCTTGGTCAAGATACTATACCGAAAGTTGGAGTTGACGCTGAATTTGGAGCGGCCCAAGGTTCAGGCCGCTCCATTTTGGATTAAGGGAACACGCGGACAGAAATGCCGAGCAAATCTGCACTGTAATCCTGATTGCCGACAACCGCGGAACCATCGCGCTCACGCTCCACGTGTCGCGCGAATGCATTCAGATGCACACGTTTATTCATCTTGTACGTGCCAATCACGCCAAAATCAGTAACGTCTTCATCACGGTCGACTTCATCATATTCGTAGTTCTCGATGTTTCCGTATCCGGAAAGAATGATGTTCCGATACAACTCATGATCAACACGAACGCCGAAATTGGTCTGGACCGAACTGGCGGTATTCACAACACCACTATCAACCGTTCGGCGACCGCCATTGAACGACACTGTCGTCAGGCGGGTCGGGAACCACTCGACATTGGCGTCGACAGCAAGACCGTCATTGTCCTCAAAGAAAGCGTCGTCCATCTCTTGCGAGAGAAAACCGATCGCGATGTCTCCGCGGACCAGAGAGTTCAGCTCGAAGTCGACACCACCGGACAGCGTATATGTATCGGAGTCGCGTGAACGCGCGACACCATCAACAATGACGTTGTTATCATACTCGCGCTGATCCAGAACGCCCTGTCCAAAGATGGCAAGGTTCGGCGTAAGCGCGTAGCTAAGCCGGGAATAGAACCGGTTGTCGGTGCGATCACGGAAATCCTGGTCAATCGGCACACCTGTGATCGTGGATGCATCATCATAATCGACTTCCGCAATCGTAAGCACATTGGCCCAACGGATCCGGTCGTTCGAGTAGTTCGCATTCACATCAAAGCCAGTCCGCGTGAATTCAATCGGCTCGCCCAATCCGGACGTGTTCGAAGGATCAGAATACCGATCCGTTGATTTCTGGTAGAAGGCTGCGCCCCCGAAGGAAAACTCCCGCGTCACATCGATGCGACCACGAAGACGACCATTCAGATTAGTGAACGATTGATCGCCGTAGTCTTGATACTCCTGATGGACCGCTGAGACGTCCACACCAACCTCGTGTACGCTCCAATTTGTACGCGCAGAGAGGTTTGCGCCTACTTCAGCAATCGTATCAGACTCCTCATCTGTGCTCGTGCCAAGCGCGTTGCTCGTGTATCCGAGTCCAGCATGGGCATTGGAGTTTACGGTAAGGGCTCCAAGCCGGATGGGCTCCGGGTCAAACTCCGGCTGGTTACGGTCGGTGACCGATTCATACTTATCGCGGCTATAATAGTCGCCAGACTGCGCATGTGCGACACCCGTAGCGGCCAACACCAACGCTCCTGTTGCGACACCTGCAAGGCCCGCACGCTTGATTTCCAACATTTCCACCTCTTCCCTGGAACTCGATCTCCGGTTCATCCTACCGGAATGTTTACCAAAACAATGAAGCAAGACCCATACCACTTTTATTGCCTTTGGTGAGCCATCCTTAGCGAAGTACGGTGAGGATCAGGTAATTAAACTAGAACAAATTCGATCGATTACAGGGAGGCCGATCGTGGACGGCGACTGCGTTCGGCCTCTCCTACACCTGTGTTCTGCAGTATTTTATGCAGAATGCAGAAAGCCCGGAGCGCAAGAAACGGCGCCCCGGGCTAAGTTGTAACAATCGTTATGGCAGAAGTTAATTATTGCACAGCTTCGTCTGAAGGTTAGCCGAAGCCGTGTTCGCTATCTGCCTTACTCCGCTGCTGCAGGTAGATCCATTTCAGACAGGGCGGTGTAGCGCTTCAAATGGTGATCAACATTACCGAATTCGGCATCAATCATGGTGAGGCGCTTGAAGTAGTGCCCAACTGCCAACTCGTCAGTCATGCCCATACCGCCATGAATTTGCACAGCTTCCTGGCCGACAAAGCGACCCGCTTGGCCGATGCGCACTTTCGCAGCTGACGCGGCTTTCTTGCGAGTCACCTCGTCCTCATCGAGCTTCAAAGTCGCCATGTAAGTCATGGAGATTGACTGCTCGTGTTCCATGAACATGTCGACCATGCGATGCTGCAGCACCTGGAACTTGCCGATGGCCACACCAAACTGCTTACGCTGACGGGAATAATCCACTGTCATGGCGTGAGCCACCTTCATGGCGCCACACGCTTCTGCACAGATTGCCGCAATGGCCTCATCGGTCACCGTCTCAATCAGTGGCAGTCCGTTGTCGACTTCGCCGATCACGGCTTCCGCACCAACGGCGACATTTTCGAAGTAAACTTCGGATGCCCGGCGGCCATCCACGGTCGGATAGTCGCGTGTGCTGATGCCTTGGGCGTCCTTCGCAACCACGAATACTGTAACGCCGTTGCTGTCACGACGGTCGCCGGACGTACGCGCCGTTACGATGAAGTGGGTGGCCCAAGGCGCACCGACAACGACAGCCTTGTGCCCGTTTAGGACAAAGCCGGCACCGTCTTTCTTCGCGGTTGTTTCAAGATCTGCCAGGTTGTAGCGACCACGCGGCTCTGCATATGCGAAGGCAAAGATGTTCTCGCCAGACATCACGCCGGAGAGATATTCCTCCTTTTGTGCGTCACTGCCGCGCTTCAGGAAACCGCCGCCACAAACAACGCTTGGCACGTATGGCTCGACGACGAGCCCTTTGCCGAACTCTTCCATGACAACCATCGCATCGATCGGGCCGCCGCCAAGGCCGCCATCTTCTTCGCTGAAAGGAGCCATCAGCAAGCCGAGCTCAGCGAACTGCGCCCACATTTCCGGACGCCAGCCAGACTCGGACTGAACGACCTTGCGACGGGTTTCGAAGTCGTATTGTTCCCGGATCAGCCTGGAAAGGCTGTCGCGGATCATGGTTTGCTCTTCGGTGAAATTGAAGTCCATCTTGTATCCTCCCTGCCTCGTACGCCTTACAGGCCGAGGATCATCTTCGAAATAATGTTGCGCTGAATTTCATTCGATCCACCATAGATCGATGTCTTGCGCATATTGAAATATGACTCAGCTGCGAAGTTGGCGTGGTCTGGACCAACGCCAAAACCTTCGTTGCCAGTCGCTTCCATGCCGTACCCATAAGGCGCGCCATAATAGCCAACCGCTTCAAGCGTAAGCTCAGTCAGACGCTGTTGAATCTCGGTCCCTTTAACTTTCAGGATCGAGCTTTCAGGTCCCGGCCCCTTGCCTGCAGCTTCTGATGCCAGCGTGCGCAGCTCTGTGAACTCAAGCGCGGTCAGATCGATTTCCAGCTGGCTGATCTTGCGAGCAAAATCCTGGGTTTCAATCAGTGGTGTGCCGTCAACCGTTTCTTCGGAAGCAATGTTGCGCAGACGCTCAACGCCGCGCTTCGAGCGGGCGACACCGGCAATACCGGACCGTTCATGTGCGAGCAGGAATTTAGCGTAGGTCCAACCTTCGTTTTCCTTGCCAACAAGATTTTCGACTGGCACGCGGACATCCGTCAGCCAGGTCTCATTCACCTCGTGGGTGCCGTCGATCAGCTTGATTGGTTTCACTTCAATGCCCGGCGTATTCATATCGACGAGAATGAAGCTGATGCCTTCCTGCGGCTTTTTCGCGTCTGGGTCCGTGCGGCACAGGAAGAAGCCCCAATCGGCATGCTGCGCCAGAGTGGTCCAGGTTTTCTGGCCATTGATCACGTAATGATCGCCATCGCGGACGGCCGTGGTCTTCAGGCTGGCGAGGTCGGAACCAGCGCCCGGCTCGGAATAGCCCTGACACCACCAGACATCGCCGGACAGGATACCCGGCAGGTGGCGCTCTTTCTGCTCTTCGTTTCCGAATGTGTAGATCACCGGCCCAACCATCGAGACACCGAATGGCAGCGGCATCAGCGCATCAACGCGCGCATTTTCTTCTGACCAGATGTAGCGCTGGGTCGATGTCCAACCTGTGCCGCCATATTTTTCTGGCCAAGCCGGCGCAGACCAGCCTTTTTTGCCGAGCACCTTGTGCCAGGCCAGGAATTCCTCGCGCGTGAGATCTTCACGCGTTCCAATTCCATCCAGTTCCTTTGGATAATTATCGCGAATGAATTCGCGGACTTCATTACGGAAGGCAATTTCTTCCGGCGTAAAATCGAGATTCATGACGGCTCCTCACTGTGCGCTGACTGCGCATCATTCTTGCCCCCTCTATTTCCGCCATTTTGGAACAAAGGCAAGGTGACGTGAGCGTAAACGTCAGGTTCTCGTCGCGTCAGGTCGCACTTGCTCCCTCGGGCTCAGCGATGAAGGGGGCACACGCTGTTTTAAGAAGACCAATCGCCGTGGCCGACCCGAGACCACCACCAGTCTGGAACTCAAGCTGAAGCAAGGGCTGCAAGCCCAGTCGCTCCATCGCTGCCTCGTGGGCAGGCCGCCTCGTGACGTGAGACGCGATACAGTGACTGATCGCCTTCGGCTCAATCGCGTGCACAACCGCCGCCGCAATTGTGGTGGCGAATCCATCCAGCACCACCGGGATACCCTGATGGCGCGCGGCGATGATCGCGCCGACGCACGCCGCCAGTTCACGCCCCCCCACATGCCGCAAAGCCTGCAACGGATCGGATAAATGCCCGCGATGCAATGCGAGCGCGCGGGCGACAACATCTACGCGCCGCTCCACCAGTTCAGCGGTCGTCTGATTGCTTGGACGGACCCAATAGTCCGGCGCGCCGCCATACAGGGCGCAAGCCACGGCGGCAGCAGCGGTGCCCACACCCGCGCCAGAAACCGCTAGCGCCAGCAGGTCCGGCTTGTCTTCCGCGGTTTCGAACCCGTAGGCGATCGTCGCAGCGCACTCTCGCTCCGACATGGCCGGGCTCTCGGCAATGCTTTGCGTAGGCTTGTCAATTGCGAGGTCATAAACGCGAATATTCGCACCAGATTGGGTCGCGATGGCCGACAAGGGCGCCTTGCCTTCCCGCAGAGCATCGACGTGTGCGCGCGTGTCGTCTGGACTGGACAGGGAAACGCCCTCTGATGCCAGGCCGTGAGAACTGGCAAAAACAGCCAGGAAAGGCTTTTCGATCCGGGGAGGAAACCTGCCCTGCCATTTTGCCAGCCAGGCCGCCGCCTCGCCGAGGCGGCCAAAATCCCCCTCACGCCCCATGCCGAGAAGTGCATCCCGCACTTTCCGCGCGGGTGCGGCATCGGGTTCGGGCGCGTTCCGGATCAGGGAACGGGCGTCTTCCAGAGGTGAAATTTCCTGGGTCGACTCACTCAAGGGAAACGCTCCGTCTTAATATTCAAACTGCTTGTTCTTATAACAGAAAACAAACCCAATCGGCGACAAGGTTTTGTTACTGAATTCATGGGATTGTCTTGCACACACTCGATCGCTGATTACCCTATATCCATGACCGCTCAAGCCATCAAATCGCCCTGTATCAAAGTTTGTGCTGTAGACGCCTCTACAGGACTCTGTCTCGGGTGCGCGCGAACGCTCAAGGAAATTGGGGGATGGGTAAAAATGGGGGAAGAAGGACGTGAGCAGGTGCTTGCGGATCTGCCTGCGCGGATCTCCCGCCTCGAGTCCCTCGGCAAGCGTTAGGAGCCGGCACGATGTCACCACAGAAAACCATACTGGCCGGTTTCGGCATCGCTGTGGCGCTTTCGGCCATCGTCAGTTTCATCATTGCCCCAAAAATGGAGCAGCATCGCACTGAGCTTGCAACGATGACACCGGAGGCCGCGCCTGCCCCCACCGAAAAGCGAACGTCGGTTCGCTTCGCCAATGCCGCAATCATCGATCGCGAAGATGATGGACACTACTGGACGCGCGCAGAAGTCCACGGCACCGCGGTCAAATTCATGGTGGATACCGGTGCCAGCACGGTGGCCCTCACGTATCGGGATGCCCAGCGCCTGGGCCTTAATCCTGAAACCCTCGACTATCGCTGGGAAATCCGGACCGCTGGCGGCATTACGCACGGCGCCGCTGTAACGCTGGACAGCATTCGCATCGGACAGGTTGAGATTGAACAGGTGGGCGCAATGATCCTGAAAGACGGGCTGGAACAGTCGCTGCTGGGCATGACCTTTCTTGGCGAACTTTACTCGTATGAATTCAAGCAAAGCCAGCTGATCATACGCCGGTAATCAGCGCACCGTTGCGGCCTTTGCCAACGCCGATCTCCCAGGCGAATCGTTCCTCATCGCCAGCCCAACGGGCATAGGCTACGCGCCCCTCAAGGCCTGCTGCGTCCATCAGATCCCGATACCAATAAACAGCGCCCGCATTCAGCCTTTGCGGGTGGACGCCCCATAGCAGGCAAGCAGTGCGAAGCCTCTGATCGTCCAATGAACCATACAGGATCGGTGCCTTGCCACGCACACGCGCGAACCGGGCCAGACGGTCGAAGGCTCCCGTTCTCAGGGCCAGCGCAGTTGCGCCTTCTGCCTCTGCCATGCCCTGTGATGTCTCTGCGACGACATCAATCGCCGTTTGTGCGGGTTGGTCCCCAGAGAATTGCTCCAGGGAACGACGATAGTCTTCGGCGCTCTCGGTCGCACGAATGATCCGCGACATGATGGCGACAGTTGTCGCCGGATGTCGCCCAACCGCAGTTTCCCCTGACAGCATCACCGCATCCGCGCCCTGATAGATCGCCGTGGCGACATCAGACGCCTCTGCGCGTGTGGGCGCGGCGTTCTCGATCATGGATTCCAGCATCTGCGTTGCCACGATGACAGGCCGACCCAAGCCCCGCGCGCAGCGAACGATGCGGCGCTGGATCACCGGGACATCTTCGGGCGCGTATTCGACGCCCAGATCTCCCCGGGCGACCATGACGGCATCAGCCGCGGCGACAATCGGCTCAAGATTATCGATCGCGGCAGGCTTCTCCAGCTTTGCAACCAAGGGCGCGCGACCCTTGATGATCGCTTTGACTTCTTCAATGTCTTCAACAGTTTGGACAAATGACAATGCGACCAAATCCACGCCGATTTCCATTGCGAAATCGAGATCAGCCCTGTCTTTCTCCGTCAGGGCGCGCACAGGCAGCGCCTTGCCGCGCACCGTAAAGCCCTTCTTGTCTGTCAGTTTTCCAGGCACCTCCGCGCGAACCCTGGGCGCATCGCCAGCCTGCGTGACGGTGAACATGAGCTTACCATCATCCACAAGGATAACGTCGCCCTCTTCCAGTATTTCGACGATCTCGGCGTGAGGCACAGGGATAGTGTCGTCGGCATCTGTCGTTTCTGCGGCAACAACGGCGTATTCTTTCTGGTATCGCAGGCGCAGTTCGCCGCCGGGCAGCGAACCGACTCTCACTTTTGGTCCCTGCAAGTCGCCGAGTGTCGCCAAAGGTCGCCCGGTTTCTTTCTCTGCCGCGCGAACCGCCTCCAACGCCGCCTTGTGCGCGCTGTGTTCGCCATGACTGAAGTTCAGGCGAAACACGTCAACGCCGGCATACGCCAAAGCCAGCACTTCCTTGGGCGAGCGACTGCCCGGCCCAAGGGTCGCCACGATCTTTGCATTCTCACCAATCAGAGTCTTACCAGTCATTCCGCCCTCCCGATGACAAGGTTGACACAGCTACTATACGAGTCCGCCGGAACTGGCCAGTCAGCGTTGCGCGAAGTCTGTTCGGAAAAAATATGCGACTGGTTGCATCCAATAGATCGAGTCGGTGCATCTGACTTCAAAAGAGGAGTTTTCATGAAATCAGCCATCATTGCCCTGTCAGCCCTTATCGCGATTGCGCTTCCAAACGCCGTCGCAGAAGATGCCCCAGAGCCAAGAAACAACCCGGTTCAGATAATGGTGCTCGGCACTTATCATTTCGGAAACCCCGGTCTTGATCTGGTCAACACCGAGGCGGACGATGTGCTTCTGCCAAAGCGGCAGGCTGAACTAGAAACACTGGCTGACCGCTTGCTGGAGTTTCAGCCCACAGCGATTGCGATCGAAAGTATCCGCCGGACAGATGATGCGCTTGACCCAGAGTTTCCTGACTTCACGCCTGATGACCTGACCCGCCAACGTAATGAGAGCGTGCAAATCGGCTACCGCGTGGCGCACGCGGCTGGCCTGGACCGCGTCTATGCTGTGGATACGCAAGAGGGCGAGATTTCCTATTTCCCTTTTGACCGGGTTGAAGCGTTTGCCGAACGGACCAATCGCCAGAACGAGATCACCTCAAAAATCGAAACCATCAAAGCTCAGGCAGAAGCCATGATGCGTGACCAGGCAACGACTCCGATTGCCGAGATGCTTGCCCGGCAGAATGAGCCGGGCCTGATTGATGAGATGCATTCCGGATTCTACTATGGCCTGCTCAACATGACCGACGCCGAGGACAATGCCGGCGCCGCGCTCAATTATGGCTGGTATGCCCGCAACGCAGAAATCTTTGCCAACATCGCAGAAATCTCACAGCCCGGTGACCGGATCCTGGTCATCTACGGATCAGGTCACAATTACTGGCTCCGCCACTTTGCCGAAGAAACGCCTGGCTTCGCCCTGGTCGAACCGAACCCCTACCTGGTCGACTAGTCCACAGCAAACGGATCATAATTCAGGATCGGCGCCAACCACCGCTCGGCCTTGCGGGTATCCCACCCCTTGCGCCGGGCGTAATCCTCAACCTGATCCTTTTCGATACGGCCGACAGCGAAGTACACGCTTTCCGGATGTGCGAAATACAGGCCGGAAACGCTGGCCGCAGGAGTCATTGCGAAGCTTGAGGTGAGCTCAACACCGATGCGGTCTTCGGCTTCCAGCAATTTGAACAGGGTTTCCTTCTCGGAGTGTTCCGGCTGGCTCGGATAGCCCGGCGCGGGACGAATCCCCCGATACTTCTCCTTGATCAGCTCAGCGTTGCCGAGGTCTTCATCAGGCGCATATCCCCAAAGCTCCTTGCGAACACGCTCGTGCATGTATTCCGCCATCGCCTCAGCAAACCGGTCAGCCAACGCCTTGACCATGATGGAGGAATAGTCGTCCCGCTTCTCTATGAATTCCTTGGCAATTTCCTCCGCCTGCGGACCGGCAGTTACACAGAAGCCACCAATCCAGTCATCGCCCTCTGGCGCAACAAAGTCTGACATCGCAAAGTTCGGACGCGTATTGTCTTTCACCATTTGCTGCCGCAACGTATGAAACACCTCGCCCGATTGAAGGTGAATGTCGTCGCCGACTGAATTGGCCTTCCAGAAGCCGACAACCGCCTTCGGCTTGAGCCACGCCTCACCGACCAGCTGCTGCATCATGCCTTGTGTATCATTCCACAAGCTTGTCGCCGCTTCGCCCACAATCTTGTCTTCGAGAATTTGCGGGAACTGTCCGGCAAGATCCCACGCGGAGAAATACGGCGTCCAGTCAATGTACCGGGCAAGCGTTGCCAGATCGATGTCTTCGAAAGTCCTGACACCCTCGAAACTTGGCGCAGGAGGCGTGTAGCTGTCCCAGTCCAGTTTCAGGCGCGCCTCTCTTGCCTGTTCGATCGGCAGGCGCGGCTTGGGCGGGCCGCCGGACCTCGCTTCGCGCATTCGTTCGTAGCGGGCCTTGGTCTGAGTCACAAAGCCGGGCTTGTCGTCTTCGCTGAGCAGTGTGCTGACAACGCCGACAGCGCGGCTGGCGTCAGAGACATGAACCACAGGCGCACAACGGATGACCGGATCAATCTTTACCGCCGTATGCGCCGGGCTGGTGGTCGCGCCACCAATCAGGAGGGGCTGCACCATGCCGCGACGTTCCATTTCGGCTGCCACATAGACCATTTCATCAAGGCTTGGCGTGATGAGACCAGACAGGCCGATCACATCAACGTTCTCCTTTATGGCCGTATCCAGAATGGTTTCAGCAGGCACCATGACGCCTAGGTCAAGAATTTCATAGCCATTACACGCCAGCACAACGCCAACGATGTTCTTGCCGATATCGTGTACGTCCCCTTTCACCGTGGCCATCAGAACCTTGCCATTGGAAACGTCGACCGTGCCAAGACGCTGTTTTTCCTCTTCCATGAACGGCTCAAGCCACGCCACCGCCTGTTTCATCACACGCGCGGATTTCACCACTTGCGGCAGGAACATCTTGCCAGATCCGAACAGGTCTCCGACGACATTCATGCCGTCCATAAGTGGCCCTTCGATAACGTGCAGCGGGCGCTCCGATGCCAGACGCGCCTCTTCCGTATCGGCATCAATGAATTCGGTTATGCCGTGGACCAGAGCGTACTCAAGACGTTTGGCGACCGGAGCCTCCCGCCAGGACAAATCCTTCTCTGCGGTCTTGCCCTTCTGGCCCTTGAAGCCTTCGGCAACCT
>NZ_NHCK01000063.1:0-15958 GCF_002172815.1 Hyphomonas sp. TMED31
AACGGGTTTGGCGCAATTGGCTGGTACTATGAACAATTGCGTCGACTCGGTGCGGGAGATGCGCCCAATCCAAAGCTCGGTTTGTTCACGGCCTTCCTGGCAAATCAGAAGAATGAAAAGCGTACGGAATCCGCCCGAAAGGCTGCAACCCCCTGATTGCACAGGCTTTCCACAATTGAGAGGGTTTCCTGCGCATTGCGACGCTTGAACCCCAAGGACGCGAACGCCACATCTGGTACAATGCCCGACTCCTGCCATCATGGTATGAGAGGGTTTATTCGAGCTGCCGCCAGCCGGGGCTCAATTTGAAGAAGGAGGCATTGTATATGCCAAGCATAAAAAACCTTCCGGTGTTGCCGCTTCGGGACATCGTCGTGTTCCCAGACATGGTCGCCCCCCTCTTTGTGGGGCGAGACAAGTCTGTTCGGGCTCTCGAAATGATCGAAGAGGCCGACAATGAAATCATGCTGGTTGCCCAGCGAGATGCTGCGATTGACGACCCGGACGCCGATGACGTGCATTCGGTCGGAACGATCGCGACGATTCTGCAATTGCTGAAATTGCCCGACGGCACAGTGAAAGTGCTCGTTGAGGGCAAGACTCGTGCGCGCCTGAATCAATTGTTTGATCGTGGCGAGTATTTCGAAGCCGAGATTGAAACGCTGGAAGAAGCTGACGGCGCCGATGGCGACGTGCAGGCGCTGATGCGTGCGGTGCAGGAGCAGTTTGAGAATTACGTCAAACTGAACCGCAAGATCCCGCCGGAATCTGTCACCACGATTGCTGCTCTGACAGAGCCGGGACGTCTTGCTGATGCGGTCGCGTCAAACCTGTCTGTCAAACTCTCCGAGAAGCAGGAATTGCTCGAACTTCCAGAGGCGAAAGATCGTCTTGAGAAGGTCTTCGCCCTCATGGAAGGCGAAATGGGCATGCTGCAAATGGAGCGGAAGATCAAAAACCGCGTGAAGCGGCAGATGGAGAAGACCCAGCGCGAATATTACCTGAATGAGCAGATGAAGGCGATCCAGCGCGAGCTGGGTGAGCAAGGCGGAGACGGCGGCGAGCGCGATGAGCTGGCCGAACTCGACCAGAAGATTGCCGACGCACCCCTGTCTGAAGAGGCTCGCACCAAGGCTGAAGCCGAGATCAAGAAGCTGCGCCAGATGTCGCCAATGTCGGCGGAATCCACGGTTGTGCGGAACTATCTCGAATGGCTCCTCGCCCTGCCTTGGGGCACGCGCAAGGATATCCAGACCAATCTGGGCAAGGCCGAGCAACAGCTCGATGATGACCATTATGGTCTCGACAAGGTGAAAGAGCGGATCCTGGAATATCTCGCCGTGCAAAAGCGTACTGGCAAGATGAAGGGTCCGATCCTCTGCCTCGTTGGCCCTCCCGGTGTTGGCAAAACCTCGCTCGGCCGCTCCATCGCGGAAGCAACAGGGCGCGACTTCGTGCGCGTGTCGCTTGGCGGCGTGCGGGATGAAAGCGAGATTCGCGGTCACCGCCGGACCTATATCGGCTCTATGCCGGGACGGATCATCCAGTCTCTGAAGAAGACGAAGACGGGCAATCCGCTCTTCCTGCTCGACGAGATCGACAAGATGGGCATGGACCATCGCGGCGATCCGGCATCTGCCCTGCTGGAAGTGCTGGACCCTGAGCAGAACTCCACGTTCAACGACCATTATCTGGAAGTCGATTACGACCTTTCAGACGTGATGTTCGTGACGACGGCGAACTCGCTCAACATGCCTCAGCCGCTTCTGGACCGGATGGAGATCATCCGCATCGCCGGCTACACGGAAGACGAAAAGGTGGAGATCACCAAGCGTCACCTCATCCCGCAAGTTCGTGAAGATCATGGCCTGAAGGAAGGGGAGTGGGTGGTTGAAGAGGCCGCAATCCGCGACCTCGTTCGGTACTACACGCGAGAGGCCGGTGTGCGCAGCCTGAAGCGGGAAATCGCGCGTCTGGCTCGCAAAGCCGTTCGGAACCTGGCGGACAAGGAAGGCGAAACCCTCACGGTCACGTCTGACAATCTCGCCGAATTCGCTGGCGTGCGGAAATTCCGTTATGGCCTTGCCGACGAGACGGATCAGCTGGGCGCTGTCACGGGCCTTGCCTGGACAGAAACCGGCGGCGACCTGCTCACCATTGAGGCGGTGAAGATGCCGGGACGCGGCAACATGAAGGTCACGGGTAACCTCCGCGACGTCATGAAAGAGTCGATCCAGGCGGCCAGTTCGCTCGTGCGCTCACGCTCTGTGATGCTTGGTATCAAGCCGACCGTGTTCAATACGACGGACATCCACGTCCACGTGCCGGATGGCGCAACGCCAAAGGATGGTCCATCCGCCGGTATCGCCATGACCACGGCCATCGTCTCCTTGCTCACCGGAAACCCGGTGGATCGGGAAGTTGCCATGACCGGCGAAGTGTCCCTGCGCGGACGCGTTCTGCCGATTGGCGGCCTGAAGGAGAAGCTGCTTGCAGCGCTTCGCGGTGGCATCAAGACGGTTCTGATCCCGGAAGAGAACGAGAAAGATCTCGAAGACATTCCGGAGAATGTGAAGACCGGCCTGAAGATCGTGCCCGTGTCGGACATCAATGAAGTGCTGGAGATTGCCCTGACACGTCCACTGTCGCCGATTGAATGGTCGGAAGCGGATGAGGCGGCCCTGCAGGCTTCCCTGGCCGGCCAAGCTGGCGGTCAGGCGACTGATCCGGCGCGTCCGCACTAAGGCAAGTATCCCACAAATTGCAGGCGGCCGTTCAAACACTGAATGGCCGTCTTGCTTTTTTTCTCAAGCCCGTGCATTGGAGCGGGATTGGGGCGGTTAGCTCAGTTGGTAGAGCATCTCGTTTACACCGAGAGGGTCAGCGGTTCGAGCCCGTTACCGCCCACCATTTCCCCCTTGATGATCTACGTTCCTGAAGGCGACTAATCGCAAAGAACAGGCTCGTGTGTCGATTGAGCGGGCATTCGATTTGACCTGGCCTGCAAACTGGAATCCGGTGCGTCTGGCGTCGCCGAGACGTGGAATTTGGTCTGCGATTCTGGTGAGACGTTTCCACTTCGCGCCGAGAAAGTGTGGCGAAAATGCCAACCTTGTCATTATTTTTTCAAATTGCGGTTTGTGAAAAGTTTTCAAAGCTCACGGGTTTCTGCGCGCCGAATTGCTCCAAGTCCCGATAAACACAGGTAAAATCGAGTAAAAATCAGGGTGAAAACGGTTTCATTGCGCAAATGGGTCAATTTAAAAATTACGTTTTTTCAATGATGCCCACTTGATAGCGCAAACATTTGGTGATGGATTGGCTCGCGGGTAGGCCGGAATGCCGTCGTATTCTGCCTGGCCGAGACAAGCATTGAAGACTGGCACCTGATTTTGAGTCGCCTGTCTCAGGGAGGATTGTAATGACTGTTTCCACGGACAAGCTCCGTGCAGCTTCTGCACGGAAAGTAAAATGGGGTACGCTGCTGTGCGGCGCGTCCGCGGTGTCTCTTCTGTCGGCCATGCCAATGGCAGCGCACGCCCAAGAGGCGGCTGAAGAGACCCTTACGCAAGATGTTGTGGTCGTGCAGGGGATCCGCGGATCGCTCGAGCGCGCCATGGATATCAAGCGCGACTCCAATGGTGTCGTTGACGCCATTTCTGCCGAAGACATCGGCAAATTCCCGGACACGAACCTGGCTGAATCGCTTCAGCGCATCACCGGCGTGTCCATCAACCGCGTAAACGGTGAAGGGTCTGAGATCACCGTTCGTGGTTTCGGCCCAGGCTTCAACCTGGTCACCCTGAACGGCCGCACCATGCCAACCGCCAAGGTTCGCGCGATCGGTGCGCGCGGCAACTATGGCTCCGGTGGTGATCGCGCGTTCGACTTCTCGAACCTCGCCTCCGAAGGCGTCAACGGACTGGAAGTCTACAAGACGGGTCAGGCCGTTCTGCCATCAGGTGGCCTCGGCGCGACCGTCAACATCAAGACACGGACGCCATTTGACGATCCAGGTCTGAACGCTTCTTTCTCGGCCAAGGCAATCAACGATACGAGTGTTGAATCTGGTGATGATTTCACGCCAGAGCTTTCCGGCCTCGCAAGCTGGACCGACGATTCTGATCGGTTTGGTATCGGCGTCTTTGGTTCTTACTCCAAGCGCGATTCCGCGGCNCCTTCCCAACAGATCAATGACTGGCTGGTCTTCGATCCGGAAGTCGATGGAGCGTTTGAAGATTCCGGCTATGTCCGCGGTGACGGATCCACGCAGATCACCAANGCGCCAAAGGATGGCCAGCTCTACGCCATTCCTCAGGACAGCCGCTACGACCTCTCGGAAATTTCCCGTGAGCGGATCAACGGCCAACTGGTCCTGCAATTCCGTCCGATCGACAATCTGACACTGACGGGTGATTACACCTTTGCGAAAACGGAAGCAGAAGAGCTTCGTTACGAGCAGACAAACTGGTTCGCCACGCCGTTCGATCAGATCATTTTTGACAATGATGGCCCGGTTGCCAGCGCTGTGTTCCTTCAGGAAAACAACAATGGTTCCAAGGACATCGGCTTTGAGCAAACCAATCGTGCGGTCAAGGACGAGCTGAACTCCTTCGGCTTCAATGCTGAGTGGGAACTCTCTGATCGTGGCACGCTGATCTTNGACGCGCACAGCTCGAANTCNGAATCCGGTGGCAACAACCCGCTGGGNCACGCGACNACCTTCGTGTCGATGGGTGCNCCNGTTATCCTTCAGCACTCTGTTGATTACCGTAGCGGTTCGCCAATCCAGTCCTACACAATTGACGANTCCGTGCGCGGAAACGGCAATGGCGTTCTGGACGTAGGTGATCTNGGTACGCAGGTTCAGCGGAGCAACTCCGCNAACATGCANCACNAGGTCGACGAAATTGACCTGCGCTATGTCTGGGANTTCGANAANAGCAGCCTGACNGTTGGTGGTAACTANCGCGACNCNACGATGGANCGCTGGACNTTCACNACCCAGCAGGACCTCGGTTCCTGGGGTATTTCCAACCCTGGCGACGTTGAGCAATTTGCCCCAGGTGTCATGGAACAGTACTGCCTGTCCTGCGTCTTCGATGACGTGAAAGTTGGTCAGGGTGATATTGCGTTCAAAGGCGATGCAGCGAAACTGTTCCCGCTTCTGGCGGCTGCCTATCCAGGTGGAACTCTTTCCACCACCGAGTCGCTCGACACGGTCACAGAGGAAATCAAGTCCCTCTACGCTCAGTTCCAGATGGAGAGCGAATTCTTCGGTCGCCCGGCCCGTATGAATGCCGGTATCCGTTATGAGGAGACCGAGGTTGAGTCCGTGGCAG
The DNA here is from genome assembly GCF_002172815.1 of Hyphomonas sp. TMED31. Lineage (NCBI taxonomy): Bacteria > Pseudomonadati > Pseudomonadota > Alphaproteobacteria > Hyphomonadales > Hyphomonadaceae > Hyphomonas > Hyphomonas sp. TMED31. Next base: position 5,343 of record NZ_NHCK01000063.1, read on the forward strand.
ACCAATCGCGTCCTGTGGACGTGCTCTGGACAGCGGATAACGACTTCCAAATCCTGACCAGCGATTCAAGCAGCCTCAGCGGATCCGGTTCCTACGATCATTTGCTCCCGAACTTCGACTTCCAGGTCGACGTGACGGACAATATCGTTGCACGGACGTCGTTCAGCACAACCATTGGCCGGACAGCCTACACCAANCTGTTCGCNTCCACTGAAGTGAACGCGCCAAACCGTCCATCCGCACTTGGTGGTCAGGTTACAGCGAAGCTGAACAACCCGGAANTGGCACCGCTGGAGTCCAACAANTTCGATATCTCGCTCGAATGGTACTATGANGATGCGAGCTATCTGTCGGTTGGTTACTTCGACAAGAAGGTGAAGAACTTCATTGGTAACTCGTCCTATGACGGAAACCTGTTCGACCTTCGNGACCCGGCCTCCGGTGAAGCAGGTACGCGCTCCGGCGATGCNCTCGACATCATCGCGGATCTTGGCATCGACCAATCCGAAGCAAACCTGTTCTCGCTGGTTGCCCTGATCGACGCGAATGGTGGTGACGTTGCTGCCGCTCGTACCGAGTTCGAAGGGCTCCTGGTTGGCGGTGCGCTTCCGCAAAGCGAAGTTGACCGTATCCTCGGTGCCTATGACGTTGTGTCCGACGCAAATGATCCTGAACTGGTCTTCGCGATCTCGCAGCTCATCAACAACAATGAAGGCAATATCGACGGTATCGAGATCGCTTGGCAGCACTTCTTCGGTGAAACCGGCTTCGGCGTTCAAGCCAATTACACCATGGTCAACGGTGATGTTGGACTGGACCCAGGCTCCAACCCGTACGAAGAGCAGTTCGCTCTGCTGGGTCTGTCCGACACGGCAAACCTTACGGCGATCTACGAGAAGTACGGCTTCTCCGCTCGTCTGGCCTATAATTGGCGCGATACGTTCCTGAACGAATCGAATGCCGGTGGTGATCGGTCCGGTATCTATGTTGAAGACTTCGGGCAGTATGACCTGAACATCAGCTACGACATCAATGAGCAGCTGGCTGTGTCCTTCGAAGGCATCAACCTGACCGGNGAAGACCAGCGGATTTATCACCGCGTGCCGGAACAGGTCTACTATGTCTATGAGCTGTCACCGCGCTACCAGCTCGGCGTGCGCTACAAGTTCTAATCGGAAACGATTTGGACAAGACGTGAAACCTTCAGGAAAGGCCGCTGCTTGCAGCGGCCTTTTTTGCCCCCGCTTGTCCGGGGCAGGGGATTGTTTCATCATGCAGGAAAAGTGCGGGCCCGAACCAGGCGAGGCGTCGACCGCACGCAGCATTCAAGGGCGGTTCATGGCCAACACGGCACTTCTGAATAATATCGATCATGCGGATCTGAAAATCGTCACGCGCCGCGGCGCCGAGTTTGGCGACAGTGTGAATCAGGTGGCGGTTTACCCCACCGAGTTTTCAGAGCTTCAGCGCGACTACCCCATCTTTTTCCGCAAGGATGAAGCCGGCAACTATTTCTGTGTCGTCCTCATGGGGCTCGACAAGGGCGAAAATCTGTTTCTGGCCGGCGACCGCTGGAATGCGAATTATGTTCCGGCACTGCTGCAGCGCGGCCCGTTTCTGATCGGCTTTCAGGACCAGAATGTCGATGGGAAAGTCCGCCGCGAGCCGGTGATCCATGTCGATCTGGACAATCCGCGTGTCAGCAAGACGGAGGGCGAGCCGCTTTTTCTGGCACAGGGCGGCAATGCGCCGTATCTGCAACATGTCAGCCAGGTCCTGCGCGTGATTGCCATCGGGGACGAAATGACCAAACCGATGTTCGAGGCATTTGATCAGGCGGGTCTGATAGAGCCAGTCTCGCTGGATCTGAAGCTCGACGACCATACTGAATACAAGGTGCCGGATCTGTTCACGCTGAGCGAAGAGCGTCTCGCCGCGCTGGAGGGCGAGATGCTGGAGCGGCTGCACAAGGGTGGCTTTCTGCGCGCGGCATATCTGGTGCTGGCATCGCTGAGCAATGTGAACCGTTTGATCAACATGAAGAACGCCAAACGATCTGCCGCAGGCTGATCGATCAGGAGGAGCCGCGTGTCCGCACTGGACATTCCCCGCAAGACAAAAGTGATGGAAGGCGTCGCGCCAGACGCCATTCCGTATGCGCAATTGATGCGGGATCAGGAACCGGTCATCCTCAAGGGCGTGGCACGCGACTGGCCCCTGGTGCAGCACGGGTTGAAGTCGCCAGACGCCGCGATGGACTATATTGCGCGCTTCTATCAGGGGCGCCCGATTGTCGAGTATCGCTGCGCACCGGGGGAAGGCGGGCGATATTTCTATACTGACGCGGTTGATGGTTTCAATTTCGAGCGGGGGCGTGTGCCGCTGGACGAATTCTTCACACACNTTCGCGAGGCGATGGCCAAACGTACGGGCGCGTCTGCCTATGTCGGCTCAACCGATCTCGGTATTTTCTTTCCGGGCCTCAGAGATGAGAATGATCTTGTCCTGAATGACGCAATGTTTGATNCGCACGCGCCGCTGGTCAGCATATGGATGGGCAATCACACGATCGCCTCGGCGCACTATGACATGTCGCACAATCTTGCCTGCTGCATGGTTGGCAAGCGGACATTCACCCTGTTTCCCCCGGATCAGGTCGCGAATTTGTATCCGGGCCCGCTGGAGCCGACGCCCGGTGGGCAGGTCGTCAGCATGGTCGACTTCCGCCAGCCGGATCTTGATCGCTACCCCCGGTTTCGTCAGGCCATGGCGGCCGGGCAAGTGGCAGAGCTGGAGCCGGGAGATGTCCTCTTTTATCCGGCCCTCTGGTGGCACAATGTCGAGGGTTTTGGCGACTTCACGGCCATGATCAATTATTGGTGGAACACGTCGCCAAGTTTCATGGACACGCCGCAGAATACGCTTTTGCATGCCATGCTGAGCCTGCGGGATCGTCCCGACCCTGAGAAGCAGGCCTGGAAGGCGCTGTTTGATTACTACATTTTCGGGCCGTCTGATCGCCCCGCTGAACATTTGCCGGAAGCCGCGCAGGGCAATCTGGCCCCGATGGACGAAGTAAGAGCCCGTCGCCTGCGCGCGATGCTTCTGAACAAACTCAACCGTTAGCGCCATAAAGAGGCCGGAGGTTCATGTGAGTACGCAACAGGTAAAAAGAGTCGTTATCGCTGGGGGAGGTACGGCTGGCTGGATTGCCGCCGCCGCATTGTCCCGCATGCTGGGGCCTTTGCTCGACATTACATTGGTGGAATCAGACGCCATCGGCACGGTGGGTGTGGGAGAGGCGACCATCCCCACCCACCGAACCTTCCATCANCTGCTGGGAATAGATGAGCGAGAGTTCATGCGCGCCACCAAGGCGACCTTCAAGCTGGGCATTGCGTTTGAGAATTGGGGCGGCGTCGGGGATCGCTACATCCACTCCTTCGGNCAGGTCGGCAAGCCGAGCTGGATGGGCGAGTTCTACAATATCTGGATGTATGCGCAGGAGCGCGGCATTGGCGATGCGCTCGACGCTTATTGCTTTGAATTGCAGGCTGCCGAAGAGGATCGTTTCTATACGTCTGAAAAGGCCAACATCAATTTCGCCTATCATCTGGATGCGAGCCTGTATGCGAAATTCCTGCGCACATTCAGCGAAGCCAAGGGTGTAAAGCGCGTTGAGGGTTTGATCGACACGGTCGAGCAGGATGGTGAAAGCGGGTTCATCACTGCGCTGAAGCTTCAGTCAGGTGAGCGGATAGAGGGTGACCTCTTCATCGATTGCACCGGCTTTCGTGGCCTGCTGATCGAACAGACCTTGAAGACCGGCTATGAAGACTGGACGCATTGGCTGCCGACGGACAGTGCGCTGGCGGTTCAGACGCGCTCGGTCGGTCCGGCCATTCCCTATACGCGCGCCATCGCGCACCATGCGGGCTGGCAGTGGCGCATTCCGCTTCAGCATCGTGTCGGAAACGGGCTCGTCTTCTGCAGCGAGAACATGCAGCCGGACGAGGCTCAGGAATTCCTTCTGAACAATGTCGACGGGGAGCCGCTCACTGAGCCGCGCCTGATCCGGTACAAGACCGGCCGCCGCCGCAAGGTGTGGAACAAGAATTGTNTTGCCCTTGGCCTGTCGAGTGGATTTGTGGAGCCGCTTGAATCGACCAGCATCCATCTGATCCAGATTGGCGCGACGCGACTAGTGCAGCAATTCCCGTTTTCCGGGATCAGCGAAGCCATCGCCAANCATTATAATGAGCAGGCAGAGCGTGAACTGGAGAAGATCCGGGATTTCATCGTCCTGCACTACAAGCTGACCGAGCGCGACGATTCTGATTTCTGGCGCGCGCGCCGCGATATGCCTGTACCGGACACACTGTCCCAGCGCATTGCCCTGTTCCGGGAGAATGGACTCGTCTATCAGGCGTCGGATGATTTGTTCCGTGTGGATTCCTGGCTACAGGTCATGATGGGCCAGCGCCTGAAGCCGAAGGGGTACCACCATATGGGGCATATGATGACCGACGATCAACTGACCCGCGCGCTGGGCGGATTANAGGCCAGCATCGCGCAGGCGGTTTCCAAANTGCCCAAGCATCAGGATTTCATCGACACCTATTGCGCCGCGCCGGAAACCGAGACCGCCTAGGCAGTCTCCTTGTCAGCCGTTTGGGGCAGGGCTTCGGATTCTTGCGGAGCCTNGGACAATTCTGTCAGCATGTCCCGCACCATGCCCTGGGACTGCTCGACAATGCTGCAGACCAGCTCGTGGGAAAAGCTGGACCCGCTGAACCAGGTACGCTTGTTGCCCTGAACCCGCCGTAGTGCGCCGAANAGGCCGTCGCGCACGGCCTCGGCCTTGTATTGNGGGAAATATTGCCAGACTTTCTGCTGGATAACGCTTTCGATCGTGAAACCATGTTTCTGCGCGTCCGCCTCCAGGATCTCGCGCAGTTCTGCCGGGGTCAGCCCGGTTGAGAACTGCCCGGTCACATAGAGCCGCCCGCCAAGTTCTTCGCTCTCGCCTTCCCGTCGCCCTCCGAGGATGGCGCCCTTGCGGCTGGAATCCATGCTCGCCTCTGAGTACCCGATGATCATGTACCCATCGAACCAATCCGGCGATGTGAGCAGCGTTGTCGTATAGTTCTGCCACTCAATGCCTTCGCAGATAAACATCTCGTCGCGCGTTGCGGCGCAGAACTTCACGAAATTCTGCATCGGCACAGTAGAGACCACGGCATCGAATGCTTCGCTTTTGCCGCCNGCGGTCACGATGGGTTTTGGCCCGGATCGGTCGAGATGGGTGACCGGGCTGCCGAGACGCACATCCTTGTCCTCGGCAAACCGGGTCCAGAACTCGGTCCAGCCCTGATCCGGCATGTGCATGTCATTCAGGACGCCGGACAGCAGATAGTTGAGATCGCACCATTGTACGGTCTGCCCGATCGTCGCCTCATCCGTGAAGCCATAGCCTTGGGTTGTCTGGATGCGATGCGAGGCAAGGTCGATCTTCGGCAGGCCAAGCCGCTTGACCCATTCGGCCGTCGTCATTGAGGCTTCGGCGCGCACATCCGGGTCNTCCGGGCGATTTCGGATGTCCCGGCGNAGGCGACCGGCGGCCCGAATGAANTTCANCGCCTGGAAGGCGAGGGGCGGCCCGTCCCCCTGTTTGACGTAATCGACCACCTTGACGCCGTCATATCGCGCTTCGCCGAGCCGGGTCAGCGTGATGCCAACCTGCTTCATCCATTTCTTCACAAGCTTGTGGGAGCGCGTNGTGTAGCAGGTGCCCATCTCGTTCATGGCATCGCCGCGCACAACNGAGAAGGACTTGCCGCCNAGCCGATCNTCAGCCTCAAAGANTACCGCTTCGTGTCCGGCCTGTTGAATGAAATGGGCTGTGCTCAATCCGCCCGGACCGGCACCAATGACAGCAATCCTCAAAGGCGATTTTGGGCGGGACACAGGCGCGGCACTCTCTTCTACTGGAACGCACGCTACAGAATCCAAGACCGACTATGCAACCATTCTGTGTAACCTATTGTGGTTAATCCTCCCGTTAACGACAAGTTTCCACAGTCTTGCAATACCGCACCGACTCGCGAGCGGAATGTTCACTTCGCCCATGTATAGCGNTGTCATGGCGAAGCAGAAAAAATCATTTCTGTCCTATGTGACTGGCAACACGCTGCCTCGGGGCACGGCGGTTGACCGGCTGATTCTATTGCAGCAGCACCTTGATTTCTCTCGCCATGTGCTCGTCATGGCCTTGATTATGCTCGTGAATACAGTNGGCGCCAGTTTTCTGGTGCGCCGCTGGGTTCCTGATACCAATATCGATATCTGGGTTGCGCTGAATTTGGGCCTGGCGCTTTTGCTGGTCGTGGACTTCTTGTTGAAGCGCGGGCGCTCAGCGCCGAAACAGGTAAGCGGAAAATACCTGCGTCGTTCCGAATTCCTTGCCATCCTGTTCGGTATGGCCTGGGGCTCTCTGCCCTTCTTTGTCGGCCCTGATGAAAATGCCGCCATGATCATGGGCGGCCTCATGATCACGCCTATGGCTGCCGGCATGGCAAGCATGTTGACGCGGGTTCCGCGGATCGTGCTGCGCTACGCCCTCGCTGCCTTCGCCTCCAGCGCTGCCTACAGCACCTATGCCCAGTCGGTTACCGGCGTCACCATCTGCCTGATGATGATCGTATTCATGATCGCGCTCTATCTCGGGGCCCGATCCAGTTACATGGTCTATCAGTCGGATATTGATGCCACGCTCAAGGCTGAGGAATCCCGCGACCTGCTCATCGGAGCACTCGAGGCCAGCCATCAGGCGTTTGCCATCTTCGACGAGGATGGTGATGTCATTGTCGAGAACCAGCTTCACAAGAAGGTCTTCAGTTCCAGCGAAGATTCCCTGGAGCCGGTTGAAAAGCCGATCCGCCGCGAAGGCATGTACTGGCAGAAATCCGTTCAACACATTCCGAATGTCGGCACCGTTGTCGTGTACGCAGATGTGACACGCATCGAAGAGGCCCGTTCGGAAATCGAACATGCCCGAAATGAAGCGGAAGCGGCGAACGAAGCCAAGACGCGTTTCCTGGGNTCCATGAGCGCNGAGCTGAAAGTGCCTCTGGANGTCATCTCTGCNTGNGCGGGTGTGATCGGGTCTTCGTCAAACATTCCGTGTAGCGAAGAAGAGGTCAGCTCCTACGCTGACAAGATCGGCGAGCAGGCTGTGATCCTGTCATCCACTCTCGACGGGATCATCAACTACACCCGGATGGAGCGTGAGGACTATCTCGCCCATGCATCTGAAGTGTCNGTGACGCAATCCATTCAGAATGTCGTCCGCAAGCTGTCTGATGTTGACAATTCCCGATTTGCAGATCGACTGAAAGTCAGTGTTCCAAACAATTTGTCAGCCGACATGGATGAGAACAGCTTTGAGATCATCCTGCGCAATGTNATCAANAANGCGCTGGAGTCCGGCTCATCTACGCCGATTGTCGTGAAGGCNGGCATGGTCTCCGGTGTGGGCCTTGTTGTCATGGTACGTGACCGGGGCAGGGGGATGACCCAGGACGTTCTNGAAAAGGCGTTNGAACCNTTCTTCCATTCCCGTCCGGCTCACCAGAAGTTTGACCATACGGCAGGTGTCGGTCTCGGCCTCAGTGTTGCGCGCCGCCTGGCGGATGCGCAGGGTCTGCGGATCAAGCTGCGGTCTGAACCTGGTCGCGGCACGACAGCNTTCATCACTATTCCGGAAACGCTGGTTCGCCGCGCTCCGAAAGACGACGCCGAGACATNGCCTGATGCAGCAGAGGNCAGTGCCGCCGAGCTGCGCCAGAATATGGGCTAATTCGTAAGCAGTGTTTAGGCGAGCATGGGAGATTGCGGCGCTCAGCGTCTCANNTCTGCGTGGACCTTCTGNTCACTTTCTGAAACATGAAAGACTCAAGCGCCGGTCTTGCGAGACAGGTCCTGAAGATAGGTTGCCGGGTCATCCTCTGTTCGCTGCATGCGTCCCCCAATGCCGCCTTCGCCTCTGGCGGGGGCAATGGAAAGATAATGGATCCGCTTTTGCTCAATGCGTGACCGGGCCAGNGAGTCCAGAATAACCCCTGCTGTGAATGACATCATCGCGCCGAGCGTGAGCGTCATGGCCAGCATCCAGGTCGGCATGCGGCTGACAAGGCCCGTCTCAAAATATTCGACGAGAATTGGCAGGCTGAGCAGTGTCGCCGTGCCGAACAAGACCGCCGAAACGGCACTGAAGAAAACGAAGGGCTTTGTTTCCTTCATCAGCATNCCCATCATGCGGAGAATGCGGAATCCGTCACGAAAGGTTGAGAGCTTGCTTTCGGATCCCTCGACGCGCCGGCCATAATCGAACTCGATCTCCGAGACCGGCAGCCGCAGGCTGGACGCATGGACCGACATTTCTGTCTCGATCTCGAATCCTGGGGAAGAGGCGGGGAAGCTTTTCGCAAANCGACGCGTGAANGCGCGATAGCCGGAGAAAATGTCCGTGAACTCGCTGCCGAACAGGGCGCGATAGATCTTGTTGAAAAGACGATTGCCGAAAGCATGACCGTTCCGGCCTGCGTCTTCGGTTACATTCCGTCGCGTGCCGACGACCATGTCGGCACGATCGGCCAGAAGTGTGTCGATCATGCGCGGCGCAGCGGACGGATCGTATGTGCCATCGCCATCGGCCATGATGTAAACATCCGCTTCAATATCNGCGAACATCTGACGAACCACATTGCCCTTGCCCTGACGACGGGAGGGAACGACGGTGGCNCCGGCAAATGCGGCTTGCGAGGATGTGTNGTCGCTGGAATTGTTGTCATAGACATAAATCCGCGCAGACGGCAGCGCCTTGCGAAAGCCGATCACGACGGACGCGATAGANTTGCCTTCATTGTAACAGGGCAGGAGCACAGCGATGTTCAGCCGGGGCAGATCAGTATCGGTCATCAGTCTNTCGCGCCTCCCTCTTTAGCGTTTCCTATACTCCCACAGGTTAAGTTTGCCTTTCGGGAGCGCGCAGCCGCGGAGGGAGCACATGACGTTTCGGTTCGACGCCAGACTTGTTCTGTTGTTCCTATTGGTGCCTGCCTGCCTGATACTGAGCAGTGTTGTTCAGGCGAAATTCGGCGACATCGGACCGGATGGCGACGACATAATGCGACTCGTTCAGATACAGGATCTGTTGAATGGACAGNCCTGGTTTGACCTCCAGCAATACCGAATGGGACCGGAGGGCGGCACCGCCATGCACTGGTCGCGGCTTGTGGATCTGCCGATTCTGTTGCTGTTCCACCTGTTCAACATATTCCTGCCATCAGAGACCGCGCTTGTCTGGGCCTATACGGTCTGGCCGCCCTTGAGCGTACTGCTCNTGCTGGCCGGGCTCTACACAGGCGCGCGGCATCTGGGCGGCAAAGGGGGCGCGCTGGCGTGCCTCTTGTTAAGCGCCTTCATCTTCTCCACGCATTACCGGTTCATGCCGGGGGCTATTGATCATCATAATCTTCAACTTGGCCTGCTCGCCCTTGCACTAGGCTGTGCTGTTGACCCCTCGAGGCGTCCGGCACGTCTGGCGCTGGCTGGCCTTTCGGTTGCCGCGTCCGTGGCGATTGGAGGCGAAGTCTATGTTTTTGTTGGCATAATCTGCGGATTTGTGGCGCTGGATTGGGCGATCTCGGGCGAGGCCGCACGGCGCGGTGCGATGGGGTTTGGCGCTGGATTGGCGGCGGGGCTGGAGCTCGCTTTCTTTGCGACGGTGGCACCTTCGAATTATGCCGTCGTGGCTTGTGACGCGCTTTCATCCGTCAGCCTGCTTGCCGGACTGGCAGGGGGGCTCGGCCTTGTTCTGGCCGCGCTTCTGGCGTCTGCGCGGGGATTGGGCGTACGCATGGCGGCGCTGCTATGTATTGGCGCGGCAAGCGCTGCAGTCCTGCTGCTGGTGGGGCCGCAATGCCTGTCGAACCCGCTGTCTGATCTGTCGCCTGAGGTGAAGACGCTCTGGCTGGACCGCATTGATGAGGCGCGGCCCCTGTTCGCGGAGCGTCCCGGCAGGGTTGCGAAAATCGGCTTCATGCTGGGCATCGCATTGCTGGCGCTGGGCCTCAGCCTGTACGGCGCGTACCGGGGGAAGCGCCTGCGGGCGAATCTCCTCTTCGCCTCGCTCTTGGTTTCGGCATTGTTGATGTCGGTCTATCAGGTTCGGTTTGCGGGCTTTGGGCATGTGTTCGCCATCATTCCGCTCAGTCTATGGGTTGCAGACACTTACCGTGATGGAAAGGCACATAATCCTTCCAGCGTCGCCTATATTGGCGCGCTGGCGCTTAGTTTGCCCTTCTTGTGGGCTGTTCCGGGCCTGATTCTGTCGCCAAAGTCGGCCACGGCCAATGATAGCAACAAATCAGCCTGTCTTGAGACTGCAGGTTTTACACAATGATTTACTTTCTCCAGTTATTCTCGGTCAGCTGCATATTGTACTCTCCAAACCGTGTGCCTGTATGGGATGTATCACATCAGGTGCGGAGTGCAACCAAACCTATGCGCTCTCGACGAAAAAGGGAAAGAAAAAGGGGCAGGGCAGGTTGAAG